>NZ_SELU01000017.1:0-80455 GCF_006861605.1 Pseudanabaena sp. UWO310
AAGATTTCGGGTGCTCAGTGGAATCAGCAAAATGTTGCTCAAGTTTTGAAACATCGGTGCGCTTATCTCAATGGCTATTTCTATTCCCCTAAGTATTTTTGCTCAGTGCCTAATTGAGATGCTCCCTGTAGCGGGATGAAACATTTTTTATCTGCTAGGGCTTTAGGCTTTGTGATGTCTCTTGAATTTTTGCAGATTTGCACAAGCGATTGTTATATCCTAAAACATCTAACGTTAGTAATTGATGATGACGAAAAACTATAAAATCACCCTCCTGCCTGGTGACGGAATCGGTCCTGAAATCATGAAGGTGGCGGTTGCCGTATTACAAGCGATCGCTCCCAAATATGATATTACCTTTGCTTTCGAGACGGCTCTGGTCGGTGGGGCAGCGATCGATGCGACGGGGCATCCTCTACCCGATGCGACTTTGCAACTTTGCAAAAATAGTGATGCCGTACTGCTAGCCGCAGTCGGTGGCGAGAAATGGGATACGATGCCATCAAATTTACGCCCCGAACAAGCCTTATTAGGTTTGCGGGGAGGCATGGGCTTATTTGCAAATTTACGACCTGCTCAGATATTGCCGCAATTGATTGATGCTTCAACTTTGAAGCGTGAAGTGGTTGAGGGTGTAGATATTTTGGTCGTCCGCGAGCTCACGGGTGGTATTTATTTTGGTAAGCCTAAAGGCATTGTTGCCGATGAAAATGGCGTGCGCCGTGGATTTAATACCATGGTGTATACGGGGCCTGAAATCGATCGCATTGCGCGAGTAGGCTTTGAAGCAGCTCAAAAGCGTCGTGGCTCGGTTTGCTCCGTTGATAAGTCCAATGTATTGGAAGTGTCCCAACTATGGCGCGAACGGGTGACTAGTATTGCTGGCGATTATGCAGATGTGAAACTCTCACATATGTATGTGGATAATGCCGCCATGCAGATCATTCGCAATCCCAAACAGTTTGATGTCATTCTCACCAGCAATCTATTTGGCGATATCCTTTCTGATGCCGCAGCCATGTTGACGGGTAGTATTGGGATGTTACCATCGGCAAGCCTTGGTGAAGCAGGGAAGCCAGGATTATTTGAACCCGTGCATGGTTCGGCTCCTGATATTGCGGGCAAGGATTTGGCGAATCCTTTGGCGCAGGTCTTAAGTGCTGCCATGATGCTGCGCTATGCCTTTAATGAAGGGGAAGCAGCCAATGCGATCGAGTCCGCAGTAAATAAAGTTCTGGATGCAGGCAAGCGGACGGGAGACATCATGGCGGATGGCTGTGAAAGATTGGGATGTATTGCCATGGGAGAAGCTTTGCTAGCCGCAATCTAAAATCAGTAAGTAATACCAAAACTAAAAATGGCGTAGCCATTTTTAGTTTTGGTATTACTTAGCCTTTTGGCGCTAGATTGATCGCGATCGCGTCTTTAATACGCTGGATTACGAATTCCTTATCCAGATAGGAAAGCAAGCTGCCAGCTTTAGGTCCACGCTCCTTATTTAAGAAAGTGTAATAGATAGCAGCAAAAGCACTCTTTTGAGAGACTTCAATCTGTCTAGAGGTGCTGAATAGGAGAGTCTGCAATTCTTCTCCTTCCCAATTAACATCACCTGTCAGATTTACTGCCAGAGTCTCAAGGTACTTTACCTGTTCAGCATTAAGGTGGCTGGCTTTTTCTGGCATGGAGTCAAGATAAAGTACGAGCTTTTCCTCTTCATCGGCATAGTCTTGCAACCATTTCTTGCCAACTCTAATGCGATCGCGGACTACTTCCCAGTCGCGATCGCTGAGGGGATTTGTGCTTCTAGCGGCAATTTCTGCTTCGAGATCAAGGTGGGGAATTTGGAGGAGCGAGATTAAGGTGCTAAAGTCAAAGGCTTGATATCCATCAACCTTTTCTTCCTCATTCAATTGGGAATAGATTAGAGGGACTAGATCCTCTTGAGTCTTTTCATCCTTGACGGTATCGGACTGATATTTATCAATCAAATTGTCGTAGTCGCGGAAGAGTCGCGTCACCGTGTCATAGTTGGGCATGAAGTTAATGACGCTGCGAGGTTGTGTCCGCAACATCAAAAACCTTAGCAATTCTGGTGGTAAAAGATTGGCGATCTCCTTAGCACTGGAACCTACTCCCTTAGAGGAACTCATCTTGGTTCCATTGACTAAAATAAATTCGTAGGGTGCATGGGTGGGCGGATTCTTTTTCAGAACTTTGCGGCAAATTGAATTGGCGACATCGCGAGATCCGCCTTTTTGGGAATGGTCTTTACCTGCGAGTTCGATCGATACGCCAACAACTTCCCATTTTGCGACCCACTCTACTTTCCAAGGCAGCTTCCCATTACCATCAAAGGGAGATACCCAGCCTGTATGACCGCAGCCCTTGACATATTCCATGGCGTTGGGCTGACAGGTATAAAACACCTTGCCATCTTGGTAGTCCGTGACAACTGTGGTGGCAATTTTGCCGCAGTTTTCGCAAATAGTTTGGAAAGGATACCAATTAGAGGGGCGATCGGCTTTACTGACTTCCTTGTAGGCTTCGCGCACGAGATGGGCATTTTGGAGAAACAAGTCGATGTATGGATTCATCCTGCCCGAACGGTAAAGATCGCGCAGGTAATAAATTTCAGGACGCACACCTAGATGCTCAAATACTTCGAGAAATTCGCCCATGAAATATTTAGCATAGTCGGTAGCGCTATCTTCAGGGGAAGGGACATTGCAGAGAGGCTGTCCGAGATAGGGCGCAAACCTATCTTGATCTAAATAATGCGGTACGGTGTCAAGGGCATCGTAGTCGTCAACGCCATAGGTAAAGGTGACGGGTTTACCTGCGTGTTTGAGGGCGCGATAAATGGCATCGTGAATCACAACCCCGCGCAGTGAGCCGACATGCACGCGCCCAGAGGGGGTTTTGGAATCGTTAACTATAATGCGATCGCCGCTTGCATCTGCTGCAAATTTATCCGCCCAAAACATAGTGGTAATTATCCGAAGGTCTTTCAAAAGTTAAGTTTAGCGTGCGAATGTCCTATTTCAAGTAATTTCACGCCTTGTCTAGTTTAACAGGTATAAACTAAACCATCTTTATACCAAAGCTAAAAATGACTACACCATTTTTAGTTTTTCAAACCCTTACTAGGTTTGGTGTTTAATTCACGCAAGTGTTGTCACACTTTTGTGAATTGGTATTAAGTAGCTAAAGCAGAGCATATGGCAAGGCGATCGCCAAAAGTGTCTATTCCCGTATTCATAAAAAAAGACATTCTTTTTGATTGTAACAAAAATTAAAATGTAATCGTTAGCTTGAGTTATGTTGCGATCAAGCGATCAATTGCTGATATCCCTATGGCTGCAAGCAAAAAAGTCGAATTCGCTATCTCACATCTATGCAAAATTGGATCACAGAGTTTTATACTCCCCAAGCAAGTAATGAAAATATGCTGGCGCAGGTTGTCTCAGGAGCGATCAATGAGCTGTTTGTGCATCTTCCCTATAATCTGGTTGCGGCACGTAGGGCGATCGCTAATTTAGAACTTCCACTTACTGCTTAAATCTACTTTCCCAAATATCTTAGAGTCGCTAATTTCGTCGCCATAGTTTTGACCAGATGCGTCTCAACCAAATAAAAATAATCTGAAAGAGATTTTTGCGACGTTTGAGTGGTTCTGGCAATTCAAATCGCTTGGGTTCTTTGGCGACAGTTTCTAGCGGTGCAAAGGATTTACTTGAATTCTTAATCTTATGATAAAGCCCTAATTCTTCATATATTTTTCTTGAATCATTGAGAGCCTCTATGGATTCACCTCTGCGACCTAATGCTTTGAGGGCAAGTCCCAAGTTTTTTAGAGAAGTTGCTTCGCCATGTTGATCGCCAATTTCTTTTCTGATTTCCAAAGACTGTTTCTGAAACTGAATCGCCTGCTGGTACTGTTCTAGTGAATAGTAAATAACGCCTAGATTGCAAAGAGAAATTGCTTCACCATTGCGATCGCCAATTTCTTTGAAAATTTCCAGAGACTGCTGCTGAAACTGAATCGCTTGCTGGTACTGTCCTAGTGAACCATAAGCATTGCCTAGATTGCAAAGAGAAATTGCTTCACCATTGCGATCGCCAATTTCTTTTGTAATTTCTAGCTGTTGCTGAAGAAACTGAATCGCTTGCTGGTACTGTCCTAACGAACGATAAGCACAACCTAGACTGCCAAGAGAATTTGCTTCACCATTGCGAACTCCAATTTCTTTGAAAATTTCCAAAGACAGCTGATAAAAATGAATTGCTTGCTGGTATTGTCCTAGTGCATCGTAAGCATTGCCTAAATTATTGAGAGAAATTGCTTCACCATTGTGATCGCCAATTTCTTTGAAAATTTCCAAAGACAGCTGATAAAACTGAATCGCTTGCTGATACTGTCCTAGTGCATCGTAAGTACTTCCTAGATTGCAAAGAGAACTTGCTTCACCATTGCGATCGCCTAGCTTTCTGGCTACCGACAAGGCTTGATCGTAAAAATTAATTGCTTGATTAAATTCACTCAAACGATGGTAAGTCGATCCCAATTGAATCAAAATATTCATCTGACTGGCTGCATTGCGATTAGATTCTGGATCAGAGCCAGAGGGATTAACTTCCATTAATAACCGATGCAAAAGATCGATGCGTTCTTGCTTTTCGGGCTTGAGATAATTACCAAGAATGCGATTTGAGCCAATTGTTTTTGCTTCAGCAAAATCCCTAGTTTCCTTTGCGGTCTTAAACTTAAACACCCCAGATTTCCAAGCCCAAAAATCAGGTGCAAAATTTGCCACACGGGTAATTGCATAGTCTGGCAACACAAACACCACAGGATGAGGAACCATTTGCGCATAAGCATCGCGCACAAAATTCAAATCCACTAAAAACGGCGGATAGTCTCCCACCACACCGATCGCATTCTCTAAACCACGCAACAACAGCACCAACTTTTTATCATTTTGTCGCGGTAAAGCCGCTAAACGCTTTTCCAACTCTTGCAATAACTGTAACTCAGGCTCATTAAACTGCCATACCTCTAGCTGCATCGGTTCTAGCTCAGGATCATTCGCTAAAATATCCGCAATTGCGGATATTAAACTCTCACCATCCTGCCAAAAATTACATTCTGCAAAAGCAATTGTGAAACCCGATGCCAAATCTAAAAGTGAAGTTATGCTTTGTAACACATCATGATTGAGCGCCATAAATTCACTCGTATCCAGACTATGCTCTGGGCTATAACTTTGGAGATCAGTTGGATTCATAGGGATTTATCTAAACAATTAGGGATTTTGTTGGCGATAATCTTCAAGCGCTCTTTGGAAAATATGACTTCTAATCACCACAGGATTAGGATAATTCCAGCGACTAGAACCGTTATATTCCAATACAGAAATATTACTCAGCATCAATTGCCCAATCTCATTCTTTGGCGCATTCTTATTCAAATACACCTGTACCAAGGTTGGATAATGCTCCGTTGGAATAATTCGCTCAAAATTAAACTGCTCCTGATTAATCGCATAGATCGCATCTTCCGCCGTTACCTTTGCCCTACGACCAGATCGCGCATTTTCGATCGCCTTTCGCACCATTTGCATCATCTGACGTACATGACCACCACTCGCCTTCGCTAACTCGATCAAGCCGTCACGAGACTCAAATACTGCATTCACATCAACCCTTTTTTCTACTAAACTCGCGATCGCATCCAACCCTTTATCATCATAATCAGGTTCCTTACCACTACGATCCCTCACATCATATCGATAGATATTAATCATTGGAATAATATGGTAGTTCTCAAACGTATTATTCACATTTTGAGGAGAATAGACCACCGAAATAGGCACTGTGTAAATAATTGGGCAATGTAGCTCCTTTAGCTGTGAAGCATAGTCAAAGAACAAATGATTAGCAACATCCACAGGGCTACGGTCTAAATTATCAAAAACAAACAAAAATCCTTTGCATTGAGGGAATTTCTTTTTCCATTTACTAAAAGCATCAGCCAACAATAAATTTATATCTGACTGCAACCGCGAAATATCCTTTGATAAGGTTTGCCGAATCGTTGTCTTTTCCTTTGCCGAGCCTTTGATTTGGGCAAGTAGTTTAACAACCAATTTTGCTAAAAATGTTGGTAAGAGTGGTAATCCTTTGTCAGAAATTTCTGCATTGAGTGTTATCTCCCCTTGCAAAGAAACTGACTGCTCCACCGACTCTTCCGTTTCATTGGTCACTTCCTTAAACCAATCCTCCACATTTTTTAACAACCCTGTATCAAACTGTAATCTCTCCTGTCGCAATACATAGCCCACCCACTTAAGCACAATTAAATAGATGTCAGTATATGCAGCATCATTGACATCCGTATCAAGGGTTGCGTCAATATAAATTACCTTATATTCCTGTTCCCACTGTCTTTGGATCTGTACCAGTTCCGTACTCTTGCCACAGCCTCGATGCCCCGTAAATAGAATAGTGCAATGGTCGCCCGATTCCAGATCTTCTAGAATCAAGCTAATACTGCTAATTGCATTAGTTTTCCGTGATGCCGACAAATCCACATAATATTGTCGTAACTCCTCACTCTGCATCACCGACGGTGCAATATTGCATACACGATAGGCATCTTTGAGGTTTGTCGCCAATAGTTTAGATGGTATTGTCATAGGTTTAGTAGTCAGAATTTTAAGCTCAAGATTACCAGCAATCTGTAACATCAATCATAACATTGCGATAAACTACCACCATAATCCAATTAGGGCTAGATTAGCTTCCCTATAGCTTTCAATCTCTGTCGGTTGACCTTGGTACTGACTGGCGAGACGTTCCCTGAGAAATTCCAATTCGATATTATTTTGCGCGATCGCCTTCGCCAGCTTGTCCTTAATTGGTTTGAGAACTAGGCGGATCTGCATCGCCCGAATCGAGTCGGGGGCGCGATCTTCGACAAGGACGTGGCTTTGTAATAGATCGATGGATTTGAGATTTTGTTGAGTGGCGATCGCAATGATTTCTTTACTCACTTCATCGACAAATTGCCGATTGACATATTTGAGAACCACAGGCTCTAGGAGAAACATCACTTCGCCCTGCTCCGAGACCTTTTCGATCAGCGATCGCCAACGCAGGGACTCTAAAGCATCGATCAATTCAGAACCAGAGGCGCGTAAATTCATTTCCGATCGCAACGATGAAAGCGATACTGGACGATGCTTGATGGCTAACCAATACAGCACATCTTTTTCCAACTGAGAGAGCCGTTCAAACTGTTGATAGAGAAGAGTACGCAATACATCCCCAAGGGCTAGCGCCGTTTGTTTGAGAAACTCTGAAACATTCCCATTAAATAATTCTTGAATCGTGCCCGAAACAATCCGTAAGGCAGATGGATTGCCGCGATACTGCTGCACTAGCGCCTCTAGCCCATTTTCCGTCCCCGTAAATCCCCTCGCTCGGAGCAATTCAAAAGCACCTTGCCTCTGCAATCCATTCACCTTGTAATAGCGAATCGGCTGATCTTCCCCTTGATGCATCGAGATTTCCTTAGGCTGTTCGCGTCCGATGAGGATTAAGGAACTTTGATGGCGTTCTGAACCCACCCGCTGTAAGAGCTCCGCATGGTCTTCGCAACCTTGACGATAGGCTCCCACTAGCTCGCCATCCTGTAATGTCGCTTCAAAGTCATCTAACACAACTAAACAACGTTTCTGACGCAAAACCTCTAATAGATCGGAAGTACTACAACCAGTATGCTGAGAATGATTGAGAAATTGCAAGAGATCAGCGATTAATTGTGCCGTAGGCTGGGCGCTCCGTAGCGATCGCCAAATAAAACAATCAAACTGCGATTGAATATTCTCAACTAACTTTACGGCTAGGGCTGTTTTACCAATACCACCCATCCCACAAATGGCAAGCAAGTGGCAGCGATCGCGGACGATCCACTTCTCTAGCTTGGCGAGTTCATCTACTCGTCCGTAAAAGGTCTGAATATTAGGAGCCTCTCCCCAATCGGCTAAATTTGCCGCAGGAATAGTTTGGGTGTTGCTGGGACTATGTAAGCGGCGATCGCTCTGACGCTGCGCAGTTTTATAACCCTTAGCTTCCAACCATTCAGGAACCTTTTCCCACCGCAAAGTATTAACTGGCTGATCGGCGATCGCCTCTAGCGATCGATATAGCCCCTTATTTAATTCCACCCGCAAAGCCCCCGAAGTCCAAGTCAGCTTAAAAGCAAGCTGTCCTGGACGATAACGACAAAGCAACCCCCGTAGACAAGCTTTTTCCACAGGCTTGATCTCTTTGCCACTAGCAGTTTGTAAATCGGCATATAGGCGATTTAAGTCCCAACTTTGTGCCGCTTCTGGGAACAGCCCTTCAATGTGCTCATTGTCAGATAACATGACAGAATATGGCAGCGATCGATCGCATAGATGTGTGTCTTGGCTATCGATTGTTTATCGATTTATCTGAATCGTAACAAAAAAAAGGTAATCCCTAGACATAATGCTTAAAGTGGCGGATAGTTTCCAGCTAAGATCCGTATAAAATCGTAGATATAGCATTTTCAAAAGAGTACCTACTCCCCTAAAAACTAAAAACTTAAAAACAATCCCCGCCAGTCCCAGCTAGTCCCAGCTAGTCCCAGCTAGTTTTCATTTTGTCTACAGTAAAATGAAAACGACCAAGTAGCGAGGCACAATTAAATACAAAAAGCCAAAACCTAAAGTGCAGGCTACGCGCCTATGCTATAGATTTCAACTCTGTTTTTTAATTAGGTCTAGCCACTTATATCAATATACGTAAATGTTATTTACAAGTGTAGTTTTAATATGTTAAGTAAGCTGCAACAACTAGGAACAGTCGTTGATGGACGCTATGCCAGCGATACTGAATTAGAGTTCATGGATTCCTATATTTCTTCTTTCGATACGAGGGTTGAGGCTTATCGTTCGATCAAAGCCGCAGAATTTGAGATTGTCAATTTAGTGTTGGCAAAGCTGCAAACCTCCTATCCTAAATTGCTATTTCCAAAAGGGGAAGATCTTCAAAATAAATGGAAACAGGACACATTACGGGTACTGCGCCATTCCGCAATGACGGTTTTACTGGACGATCCAGAGCTGTTGCGACAACAGTTTTTATACTGGTTTCAAACGATCATGCAGGCTTTCGGCGCACAGGAAGCCTGTAATATCACCTATCTGGTCATGCAGGACGTGGTTAGGGATCTCTTACCCAAAGATGTTGCCGCGCTCCTCTGTCCTATTTTGGAGATAAATCGCAATTTACTGGGATCTCAGTTAAAAACTAATTAAAAAATGTTAATAGCATCATCGATCATGTCTTTGATGTTTTTTTCAGTTGTTATACAATAAGTTTGCAAAAATTGAAGCCTGAATGTGAGGAGTGAGAGCTTAACTAGCTCGTTTGTTATGGGGAAAATTAATTTTGGGTCTTGGCAAATACGCCTTCGCCTCCTCGTCTTAACATTCTTAGGGCTAGCGATCGCATTAACGATTAATTTCCCTTTTTGGGTCGCTGCGCAGACTCCTTCGGGTAATACTGCGAGCAACAGCATCGAGCAATCAACGCAGTCCCCCACGCAAATAAACGTACCGCCACCCATTAGACCTGTTAATGGTAATGAATTACGCGGGATCTGGTTAACTAACGTTGATAGCGATGTTTTGTTGTCCAAGCAAAGTCTTCATAAAGCTATCAAAAGATTAAAGCGGCTCAATTTTAATACTCTCTATCCCACGGTTTGGAACGGTGGATATACCCTTTACCCCAGTCAAGTTGCCAAAAATAGTTTTGGAGTAGAAATAGAGCCTTTACCTGAGTTGCAAAGTCGAGATATGCTCGCCGAGGCGATTGAATTCGGACATGAACAGAATTTTGCTGTAATTCCTTGGTTTGAATATGGCTTAATGACCGAAGAGGGGTCAGAGTTGATGCGCCAACATCCTGAATGGGCAACCCGTCGTCGAGATGGCTCTCAGGTTTTTGTGCATGGCGAAAAAGAGCAGCATCGTTTAGTTTGGCTTAATCCCACCCGACCCGAAGTTCAAAAACTCCTGATTGATTTGATTGTGGAAGTAGTTAGTAAGTACGATATAGATGGCATTCAACTGGACGATCATTTTGGAATGCCTGCGGAACTTGGCTATGATGACTACACGATCGCTTTATATAAAAAAGATCATTTCGGCAGGCTACCGCCAGAGGATTTCAAAGATCCTGAATGGATGAGTTGGCGATCGAGATTTTTAACCACCCTAATGCGGAAGATCTCGAAGGCCGTGAGGGCGATTAAACCCAACTGTCTCATTTCCCTATCCCCCAATCCTAAAGACTTTTCCTATATTAAATATCTCCAAGATTGGTATAGCTGGGTTTATTTAGGATATGTCGATGAGTTGATCGTGCAGGTATATCGCGATGATATTGACAACTTTAAAAGGGAATTAGAACGTCCAGAATTACAAGAGATTCGCCATAAGATCCCTGTAGCAGTGGGTATTTTAACTGGTTTAAGAATCCAAAATGTCGATATGCGCCAAATCAAAGGACAGGTAAAGCTAGCGCGTGAACTAACCCTTGATGGTTTCTCCTTCTTCTTTTACGAAACCCTAGGCAATCGCGATGCCTCCTTTGAGACTCTCTTTTTAACCCCCGCCCCCCGTCCAGACTTAAGAAATATTGCGTCTGTTGGCAGCTAAAGCATAGCTCTCAAATCAACAATTAGTGGTGAGCGGCTAAGCCGCTCATCTTTTGGTCTTTGAGAAAGGGTTTGCTACGCAAACCCTTTCTCAAAGCTCGTTTCAAATTATTCCGAACTCACGTTATTTAAAAAAATTTGTACTTTCTCTGCGAATAACTGCGGAAACTCCCAATGAATATTATGGCCGCAGCTAGCGATAACTTCTAACTGGGCAAGCTTGGTGCTTTGTGTCATTTGTCGAGCAATCTGCACGAACTTAGCATCTAGTTCGCCAACTAGCAGCAGTAACGGGATCTGATTGGTCGGCAGCTTTTCCCACAATGAGGGTTGCATCCCCGTGCTGAGATTGCGTAGAGATTTGGCGAGTTGTGTGGGCGAATTATGCAATCGTTGCTCAAGCATCCGCTCAAAATTGGGATGCGATCGCAGATGCGCAAAAATAGGTTGTTGATACCATTTTTCTAGAAATGCTTTAAAATCATCAGTTTCCAGTTTGGTGGCAAGTTGCCGATCCCTATCTAGGCGATCGCTCCTTTCCGCGATCGCACTCAAGCCAGCGGATGCGGATTCGAGGACAACTCTAGAGAAATACTTTGGAAAATGGAGCGCAAGATATAGAGCTACTCTTCCTCCCATGGAATAACCCACCAAGAAGCAGCGATCTATACGAAGTAAATCCAAAAATTTGATGACAAAATTAGCGGTGGATTGTATTGTGTAGTTGTCATCTCGATCCTTTTGGCGATCGATAACTTCTGTATTACCATGCCCTAACAAATCGATCGCCACACAATAATATCGTTTTGATAAGACTGACATCGTTTGCGTAAATTCAAAGCGATCGCCCATAAATCCATGCAAAAACAAAATTGGTGGATTGTGGGAAGCCCCTTCTGCATAGTAGCTAAAAAAATAATTATCGATTTGTATTTTTAATTCCATCCTTTAAAGCCCAGTACTTGAAACCCGTTACTTAAAGCCCATTACTTAAAGCCCATCACCAAAATATTTAAGCGAGATTATGAAAGATCAGGAAATTTTGAAAGAGATTGAGAATGCCCTAGCTTTTAAAGCCACATCTCTTTATCTTAGCGACCTCCAAATGACCACAGTTCCTGAAGAGATTGGCAAATTGACCAATTTAGTTTGGCTCTACCTCAGCGAGAATGAATTAACATCTCTGCCCGATGCGATCGCCAATTTGCGACAATTAACTTGGCTCTATCTAGAATCTAACCACCTGAGCACAATTCCCAATGCAGTTTTGTATCTCAAAAATCTCACGGTTCTCAACTTAGCCGAAAACCGCATTACGCAACTACCGACGAATCTGGGGAAATTGTCGCAACTCGCCAGATTTAGCCTAAATAACAATTGTTTAAAAAGTCTACCTGCGGAGATTGGCTCGCTCAAGTTTTTAACATGGTTAGATGTTAGCGAAAATGAACTTGAAAGCCTACCTTTAGAAATTGCCTATCTAAACAATTTGCTTGAATTGGATTTACGGAAAAATAATTTAACATCTTTACCAAGTGAAATTGGCTACTTGACGCATCTTACCGATCTTTACCTCGGTCATAATAAATTGACCTCTCTTCCCCCTGCGATCGGTAAGCTCGAAAATATTACCGAATTGGATTTATCCCACAATCAGCTCACATCTTTGCCTCCCGAAATTATGAATCTTAAAAAGCTGGAAAGGCTTGATTTAAGGGGTAATGCGATCGATGTATCTTCCCTGAGCGACTTGAAAAACGGCATGATCTTAATCTAAAACTAAAAATGGCAACGCCATTTATTCACTTATAGCTGTCGCCAAGTGTATTAGGACATAAACCCCAAGAATTGACTGGCGGCGCTTCGCGCCACCAGTCAATTCTTGGGGTTTGATTTGTCCTCATTCAAGTGACTGTAGCTATACTTAATAAAAAGCAGCGTATTACGCTGCTTTTTATGATTAATTATTAACGATCGCTATATCTGAAAAGAACAAAGAAATACTCGTTTATATCAATGTATTGTCAATAGCTTCCATAAGTCTTTCAGATTGCGATCGATGGTTCCCTAGAATTACTTTTCAATGTTTCGGAATAGTGTTTCAGAATATTTTTAGCCAATATCCTTGACTGGGGCGATCGATATCAATCAATGATGGATAGATAAATTAACGGTCAACTTAATGATCAAATTAATGATCAAATTAACGGTCAAGAACAACTTCTAGACATTTGCTAGAAACTTGCTAGACATTTGTTAGGCATTTACAGTTTCACGGACAGGAATTACAGTTACTGACTTAACATCTTTACTCTTATCACGAGTATCGTTAATACTGACAACCGTATAGGTTTTGGTGTTGTCGGCTCGGAATACGTCACCCACAGCAAGGGGCTTGTTGTAGTTCAATGCACCAATAAAGCGTTGGTGAAGATCGGTCATTAAATACTGCATAAACTCCTCGTTCAATATAGAAAGGCTGAGAAACAATTTGCGCCCCATACCCAAAGTGTATGTTGCTACTGCCATCTGTATACCACTGTTTTGCCAATTGGTATATAAAATTTCTTATATTTTTTTGTCACTTAGTCACTTTTTGACAAACACTTAGAGGAGTGCTGCATATTTTGTTGCATATTTTTAAGTAGTGCCCATATCCCAAAATGTAACTTCATCTATGACCTCATCGCCTGCTGAACTTGCGCCTGATTTCGCGTTAAGTGCCTATGATTATGAATTGCCAAGCGATCGCATTGCTCAAGATCCAGTTACACCGAGGGATTCATCGCGACTACTGGTGGTTGAGCGCGATCGCAATTTACGACATCAGCACTTTTACGATCTGCCAGATTTTTTGCAGGCCGGGGATTTGCTAGTTTTTAATAACACCAAGGTTATTCCCGCCCGTATGTATGGACAGAAGCTATCGGGGGTTCCTGTGGAGATTTTGTTAATGGAGCCCTTGGGGCACAATCGTTGGTTGGCGTTGGTCAAACCAGGAAAGCGACTGCCAGTCGGTAGCACGATCGTTTTTGCCGAGCGGGTTAAAGCGACGGTCGAAGGGATCGAGACCACGACAAGGGCAAGGGAATTGCAATTTCACATCCCTGAGGATGCTGACCTCGACAAAATTATCGATCAATTAGGTAAGGTTCCTTTGCCTCCCTATGTCACCGATTCCCATACCGATGCAGAGCGCTATCAAACGATCTATGCTGAGGTGTCTGGAGCGATCGCTGCACCAACGGCGGGGTTGCATTTTACGGAGTCCTTGTTTCAAACACTGTCCGATCGCGGTATTGATAAATCCTTTGTGACTTTGCATGTGGGGATTGGCACTTTTCGCCCCGTGGAGACAGAGGACATCACCCAGCATGTGATGCATAACGAGTGGTGCGAAGTGCCAGAGGAAACGATCGCCAAAATCAAGGAAACCAAGGCAAAAGGCGGGCGCGTAATCGGTGTGGGCAGTACGGTGGCGCGATCGCTGGAAAATGCTAATTATCAAGCTTTTCGGGGTAAAACGAATCTCATGATTTATCCAGGTTATGAATGGAAAGTTTTAGATGGCATGATCACTAATTTTCATTTGCCCAAGTCCACGTTATTAATGATGGTGGCTTCTTTTTTGGGAGAGTCGGGACGGGAATTTTTAATGTCGGTATACCAAGAAGCGATCGCTAAAGACTATCGTTTTTATTCCTTTGGCGATGCCATGTTAATTCTCCGATAAGCTCAAAAGGATTGGCGAAACACTGCGCCAATCCTTTTGACTCTAAAAGATGCGGGGCAATCTTCTCGGTTTGGGTTCTTAGAAACCATTTAAGAATTACTTTCTGCGGTCAAAAGTGCTAAGAGATCCCCCTCAATCCCCCTTAAAAAGGGGGAAGAATTTAATTCTCCCCCCTTTTTAAGGACTTGCGATTTAATGAAGTACCAAATATAAAGCCAGAATCGTTGGCGCGGCGGAGCCGCGCCAACGATTCTGGCAAATCTGGATTGGTATCTTATTCTCTCGCAAGTCCCTTAAGGGGGGCTGGGGGGGATCTATCCAATTCTTAAATGGTTTCTTAATTACATCCATCCGAAAAATAGGACTTTAACTTATTGAGGAGCGCTATCAAAGCGCTATAAATACATTGCGTAATTAATTTCAGGTGGAGCGATCGCGACCAAAAACTTTTGGGTAATTCTCAGTAGTAATGCTCGCCTCTGCAATGCATAGCGATCCACGCCAAAAATTCGACAGCGATCGTAAAACTGTAAAAAAGCTTCGGCTAGCGATCGGGATAATTTCTCTCTATCAAAAGGCAAAATATTTCCATTTTCTAAATAATCGGCGATCGCCATATTTCGCAATAACAAACTAACTTCCTCAGGTTCTATCGGTTCTATTTTGTGGATTTTGTTAATAGTTGCGGCGCGGGCTGAATATTGGGAATCTTGATTGGTTCTATCGATTAATCGGATTAGGGCACAGCAGCGAGCATGGGCATATTGCTGCATTGGTTCGGGCGTTAGTTGAGAAGGATTCAGAGAAGGATTTAGGGAAATATTACGCTTTTGCCACAATAGATGATCGCCACTTATCTCAAAAGATGCTGCGTCAAGTCGCCAACTCATCAAAGTATGGAGGCTGTCCCCTAGATATCGCTCGCTTAGACAAATATTTAACAAACCCTTATGGCAGGATTTGATATTCCATTCTGCAAATAGTTGGGGGTTTTGCGAACGGTTTTCTGCGATCGCCTCAGTAACTTTTTTCGCTATTTTTTCCGCGATCTCGATCGCTTCTATCCCTACTTGATGGGAAATTGCTAAGGCGATCGCCAATGTGTAATGCGCTCCATATTTGGGATAGCAAATCTTCAGGGCAATTTCTCTAGGGGCTAGCAAAATCTGAAATTCGGAATTAATCGCTAAGGCGATCGCCATTTGAATGGGGCGAGATGGCGAAATAAACTTCATGATAATTTAGGTTTAGTTTTTAATTCCCAAAAGTGTGACAACACTAATTGGCATAAACCCAGAAGTAGCGGCGCTTTGCGCCGCTACTTCTGGGTTTTATTATTATTTTATGCGGGGTAATCGTAACAAATTTGTTTTTTTAGAAAGCGGACTCAGGATTTGATTCAGCGCTCGCAATTGTTCGGGGGTTCCCATGGAGATTAAAACATCGCCTTGTAAAATTTCTGTATTGCCGTCGGGACCAGCAATCACATTGCCATCTTCTCTCCGAATCGCTAATACAAGAACTCCCGTCTGCGATCGCAAACTCGCTTGCTTTAGGGAAATGCCGATAAAACTAGGTTCATCAATGCGATATTCCTCGATATAAAAGGAACGATTTTTGCCCGCAATAATGCCATCCACAAAATCCATCACCTGTGGGCGCAGGGCAACTGCTGCCATACGCTTACCACCTGTGATATAGGGTGAAATTACTTCATCGGCTCCACCTCGGCGCAGCTTTTGCATGGCTTCTTCCGTACTCGCCCTAGCGATCGCCCGAATTTCTGTATTTAAGGTTTTGGCGGATAAAACCGTATAGAGATTTTCTGCATCCGAAGGTAAGGCAGCCACGATGCACACCGCTCGTTCGATTCCCGCAAAAAGTAGGGTTTGATCAAGGGCGGCATCGCCTTGCACTGCTAGATATCCCGCCTGTTCGGCCTGTGCGATCATGACAGGATCGCTATCAATGACCACAAAGGAAATACTGCCCTCGGCGGTAAATTCGGCGGTAACTTGCCTGCCTGTGCGCCCAAAGCCGCAAACTATATAGTGTTTATTTAAGGAGTTCATAAATTTTCGCTGTCGCCTCGCCTGAAAAATATCGTAAATATGACCATTAGCGATCGCTGTTGTAAACTGGGCGGCGATGTAGCTGATGCTCACAACTCCCATGACGATCAGAATAATCGTGAAGATCCTTCCTTCAAAATGTAAAGGATTGGTCTCTCCATAGCCAATTGTGGCGAGGGTAATGATCGTCATATAAAGGGAATCAAACCAACTCCATCCTTCGAGTAAGCGGTAGCCTAGGGTTCCAATTACGACTAAACCGACTAAGATCGAGGCATTGGTAAGTAAAGTTCGCTGATATTGCAGCAACTCCCGCTGTAAGAAATCTGGCTGTAGCTGATGGTAATTTAGCGAACTTTTAGAAGGCATACATTTTTTTAATGTTGTGACCTATAAGCAATATAGCTGCCGCCAACTGTATCAGGACATAAAAACCCAAAGAGAGTTGCCGCGCTCTGCGCGGCAACTCTCTTTGGGTTTTTGATTTCGTCCTAACAAAACTGGCGGCAGCTATAGTTTCCCAAGGCTTGAGGCGATCGATCGCCTATGTCAATTACACCCTTCATATATAAACCTAAGGTTTGCTTAGGGCATAAAGCCCAAAGATGAGTGCCACTCATCTTTGGGCTTTTATGTCCTAAGCAAATCATTTAGAATTGCTATATATTTGAGGCGATGGACGAGTAGATATTAAAAAGCGATCGCATTTTTGGCGATCGCTTTAAAAATTAGATAAAAGTTCTAGAGTGGATGTTAAGCTGCTTATAGCAATATCCGTTCAGCTTTTTCGGCATTTTTAGTAAGATTGTTTTTTGCATCAATCTATTTTTCGCAAATACTCGCACATAAATGCTGTCACTTACGAGACAAGTATGCCACCAGAGCCACCTTCAGACGAAACACGAATTAACCGTGCTGTCTCCTCTCCCTATCGTTCGGCAGTTGATATTAATGACGATAACTTAGAGAAGTTTCATGCTTGGACGGGGTATAACACCCATACTGATATGAGTAGTAACACGAAATTCCAAATGCGTGACTTTCATATCGATTTGGGCATGGCAGTTATTGGCTTTGGGGTTCTGTGTGGATGGGAAGTGCGATCGCGCAAAATCGACTTCAAGGGTAAGACGCATATTATCTACGAACTAAGGGGAGAGACCGATCCGCAGGTCGTTCCGATGTTGCGCCAAAACTGTAGCGATGAAATGGCAACTTTTCTCCATAGCCGCTTAATCAGAACTTTAGATTTTCTCCGTTCTTGCTCGAAATTCTCTGGCATTCCTCACGTACATATCATCTCTATTCGCAATCATTATGTAATGAGTGCGGTATGGCGACCTTACCAAAATAAAATTTGGATGGTTCCCATCGATCAGATCGAGGGATTATCTTTTTCCAGCCATTTAATCTAAGTAAGCGGGCTTAATTAAATATAAAACCCTAAAAGCTGCGGCGCATGCGGCGCGTGCGCCGCAGCTTTTAGATCTGGATTTTGATTATGCTAAGGTACTTAGATGTCTATTCGTATTAAAGGCGATCGTTCTATTAAAACCCCTACAGGGCTATCCACAAGACCAACGCCCAGTAAGGTGAGGGCAGCAGTTTTTAATATTTTGCAAAGTCGGATTAAAAACGCTAATTGGTTGGATATCTGTGCGGGGTCAGGGGCGATGGGCGCGGAAGCCCTAACCAGAGGTGCTAGCAAGGTCGTGGGCATCGAGTTATCGGCGATCGCATGTCGGATCGTCCATGAAAATTGGCATAAGTTCGCGCAACCAGAGCAGCAGTTTCAAATCATCAAGGGGGATGCGATCAAGATTTTGCCAAAATTACAACCTCAATTTTTCGATCTCGTCTATTTCGATCCGCCATACCAAAGCGATCTATACGAACCAGTCCTAAAGGCTTTACCGCCCTTGCTTACGGAGAAAGCTTTAGCGATCGCTGAGTGCGATCGCCTCCGCCCTCTCCCCGATGAAATCGGAAATCTGATCTGTTGCGATCGTCGTCAATATGGACAAACTGCCCTAGCCTTTTATCAACTCAAGTCTCCAGTATAAAATCCTATAAATCCTAAAGAGTCATCCTAAAGAGTCACCACCGTGCTAACTACAGAAAATATCGAAACACTTGAGCGCCAGTCATCTTCCTTGCAAACATGGATATGGCGGGGATATCAGATCAAATATGCGGTCGCGGGTACAGGTACACCCCTTGTATTAATTCATGGTTTTGGAGCCTCAATTGGACATTGGAAAAAGAATATGTCCGTATGGGCGGCGGCAGGTTATCAAGTATATGCGATCGACCTATTGGGTTTTGGAGGCTCAGCTAAACCCGAACTCGATTATTCCTTAGAACTATGGGAGGAACTGCTTGGCGATTTTCATCGGGAATGGGTCAAGCAGCCTGCGGTCTGGATTGGCAACTCCATCGGTGCATTATTAGCCTTGATGTTAGTTACTAATTCTCCTGAGATCGCGATCGGGGCAGTCCTGCTCAATGCCGCAGGAGGCTTGAACCATCGTCCTGAAGAGTTAAACCTACCCTTGAGACTGGTGATGGGGGCTTTTGCCAAGTTAGTTAGCTCTGAAACTACTGGTAAATTTGTCTTCGATCTCGTGCGCCGAAAACAGAATATTCGCAACTCCCTTCGTCAGGTCTATCGCAATCATCAGGCGATCGATGATGCATTAGTAGATATGCTCTATCAACCTTCCTGTGACGCAGGAGCCCAAAAGGTATTCGCTTCAATTTTAACTGCCCCTGCGGGACCCCGCACCGCCGATCTCTTGGCTAAGGTGGAGAAACCACTGCTAGTTCTCTGGGGCGATGCTGATCCTTGGACTCCGATTAATGGCGCAAAGATATACGCAGAAGCAAGCCGCACAAAAGATATTCAAGTAATCGCCATTCCCAATACGGGACATTGTCCCCACGACGATCGCCCTGAGATTGTCAATGCATTAGTAACTCATTGGCTTAGTACAAAGATGATTGGCGACGCTTCGCGTCGCTAATCATCTTTGGGGTTGTGATTTTATCGCTAAAAAAACAACGCTCTTAAGAGCGTTGTTTTTTGGTTATTTCTTGCCACCACCTTGATTTTTGAGGCGATAGGTAATACGTCCCTTCGTCAGATCGTAGGGAGTTAGCTCTACCTTAACGCGATCGCCTGGCAAAATCTTGATGTAGTTCCGACGGATCTTGCCCGAAATGTGAGCAAGTACATTAAAGCCATTATCGAGGGCAACTCGAAACATAGCATTAGGAAGTGACTCAGTCACCGTCCCTTCCATTTCAATAGCATCTTCTTTTGACAAACAAACTCTCCGAAATTCAGTATTAAGTTCTCTAGGATCGAGACAATTTCATCGCGCAAAGCGCAATTTCCTTGAGCTTTGCTCGATGAAATTGCCTTTAAATCTATGCCAGAAAAGCTTTGATTGTCTCTGTTACCTCTGGCATAGAGGGAGTACCATCAATCTGCTTCACTTTATTTCCATAAAATTCTAGCAGAGGTCTGGTTTTGGCATTGTATTCTTCCAGCCGATTTTGGATTACCTCTTCAGTGTCATCGGTACGTCCTTGCTCGACCGCCCTTGCTTTGAGGCGATCGATCAAAAAGCGATCGGGCACATCAAGATTAATCACCGAATCATAGGGCTGATTGATCTCAGATAACAAAAGATCCAGTGCTTCCGCCTGAGCCACCGTGCGGGGAAAGCCGTCTAAAATCCAACCCGCTTGAGTATCAGGCTGTCTTAGGCGTGACTCGATCACTTCGATCACTACGGCATCGGGAACGAGTCGCCCCGAATCGCTGAAGGATTTTACCTTCAGTCCTAATTCGCTACCTTGCTTGATCTCCGCCCGAAAGATATCGCCAGGAGCAATTCTCGGTACTTGCCAAGATTCAGCTAAAATCTCGCCTTGAGTACCCTTACCAGCCCCAGGGGGACCCATCAAAATTACTCTAGGCATTACTGTTTCACCATACCTTCATAACGTTGAGAGATCACATAGGTTTGAATTTGCTTTGAAGTTTCGATCGCCACCCCAACCAAAATTAATAGCGAAGTTGCACCAATGCCACTAAATGTCGATACCCCAGTAGCCTTTTCGAGGGCGCTAGGAATAATCGCAATACCGCAGAGAAATACAGAACCAAGCAGCGTCAATCGGTTAAGCACGCCACTGATGTAGTCGGAAGTGGCAGTTCCTGGTCTGACGGTAGGAATACTACTACCCATCTTTTTGAGATTTTGGGATAACTCCACAGGATTCAAAACTAGGGTCGAATAAAAGAAGCTAAACCCTAGAATTAAAAGCATATACACGGGGATATGCCCAGCTCCACTAGGCGAGATCCAAGTAGCGATCGACACGAATACTTCATTATTAATGCTTTGGCTGAGGTAGGCAGGCAAAATCATCACCGACGAGGCAAAGATGATTGGCATTACCCCGCCTTGGTTTAGCCTTAGAGGCAAATAAGAAGCCTGTTCTCGATAGAGCTTCCGTCCTACTTGGCGACGAGCCGAAATAATCGGAATTCTTCGGGTTCCTTCCTGCACGAATACGATGCCGACAATCATGATCAAGAAGATGACCAGCAGCAAAATTACGCCACCTACACGGGAGCTATCTTTCTGAGCGAGGGAAATAGTGTCACCTAAGGATTTTGGCAAGTTTGCAACAATACTGATAAAGATTAGTAATGAAGCCCCGTTACCCACTCCTTTTTCGGTAATTAATTCACCAGCCCACATGACAAACATTGCACCTGCGGCAAGCGCCACAGTTGTCTGGAAAATAAAGCTAGAAAAAATCACGCGACCATCGCCAATGGTAATCCAGTTGGCGCTGGCATCCGATAGTACACCAGAGTTTTGCACCCATACACCCAAGCCCCAGCTTTGAATTACTCCCCAAACAAAAGCTACATAGCGAGTGTATTGAGAGATTTTTCTGCGCCCTGCTTCGCCTTCATTTTTTTGCAGATTTTCTAAACTTGGCAATGCCGAGGTCATCAACTGCATAATGATCGAAGCGTTAATGAATGGCAAAATTCCTAACGCAAATATGCCAAGTAGAGATAGTCCACCACCAGAAAAAATATCTAAGAAATTAACTACAGCATTGTTTTTAACAATTTCTGTAAATCTTAGGCGATCGACTCCTGGTAATGGTAAGTAAATACCAAGTCTAACTAATATTAAAACTCCGACAGTGACTAGTAAACGTCCACGCAAACCTGCGGCTTGAGCCATTTGCATAAAGGTTTCTTGTGCTGTCGGGTTCTTTCCTTTACTGACAACCATGACTAAACTTACCTCAAAGCATTTAGTACTTTAGGAAAGACAGCTTTTAATACCATCTTTCCTAAATTAAGATCTTTAAATATTGTAGTTGCATGAAGAAATGCTTAACATATCTTCCTTCCAAAACAACAAAAGAGAATATGTGGCGAAGCGTTAACCACTTCGCCACATATTCTCTTTTGTTTAGGCCGCAACTTCTACAGTGCCGCCTGCTGCTTCGATTTTAGCTTTTGCAGATGTGGTAATTGAATGGGCGCGAACGGTTAGCGCGACATTAATCTCACCTCTTCCTAAAACACGCAACACACCATCGTTTTGGGTAATAATCCCTGCGTCCATCAAAGACTCAAGAGTTACCACAGTATTACTAGGTAGATCGCTTAATTGATCGAGATTAACAATTGTGAAGTGTTTGGGATTAACAATTGTAAAGTGCTTAAGTTTTGGTACTCGTCTATAAAGGGGGATTTGACCACCTTCAAAACCAGGTCTGGTGGGGCGACCCGAACGAGATTTTTGACCGCGCATACCAAATCCACCGCTAGCACCTTGCCCTGCGGCAATTCCACGTCCAATGCGACGCTTGCGATGCTGAGAGCCTTCTTGAGGCTGAAGATCGTCAATTCTCATAGTTTTTCCTAGCTGATTACTGTTTTTGAAAAATCCCTGCATAGCAAGGATTTTTCAAAGTTATTAGTTGAATAACTGTTCCAATGTAATACCGCGAGTTCTGGCGACTTCGCCAAAGGTACGCAGGGTGGAAAGGGCATTAACTGCGGCGCGAGCGTTATTGAGAGGGCTGCTAGAACCGAGTTGCTTTGCCAAGATGTTTTTGACCCCAGCAAGTTCTAGTACAGTTCTGACGGCTCCACCAGCAATTACCCCAGTACCAGGGGATGCAGGACGGATCATTACCTTAGCGCCGCCACCGATACCATTGGTAGGATGGGGGATGGAATTGCTCTTGGTCAAGGGTACGTCGATCGCATGTTTTCTGGCATCGGCAACGCCTTTTTTAACAGCATTGATTACATCGGCAGCCTTACCAACACCAACGCCAACCTGTCCTTTCTCATTACCGACGACGACGATCGCACGGAAACTGAGTTTTTTACCACCCTTAACAACCTTAGTTACACGGCGGATTTGGACAACGCGTTCTTGCCATTCCGATTCTTTTTCAGTACGAGCGCGATCGCTTTTCTTACTATCGCGCTTGCCTTTGCGCTTTTCATCGCGGTTGTTGTCGCCACTGTCGCCGCTGCCACTGTCGCGACCACCACCTGGTCTTGATTCTCTATTTTTAGCCATAATTCTTAGCCATATTAGTTTCTATCTACTGATTCACTGCTGGATGATTCGATGCGCTAGAAATCTAGACCTGCTTCGCGGGCAGCTTCAGCGAGAGCTTGGACTCTTCCATGATAGAGATTACCACCACGGTCGAACACAACTTTAGTAATTCCTTTGGCGATCGCTCTTTCCGCAATCAAAGCCCCAACTTTAGCTGAAGCTTCGGAATTTGCAGTAGTGCTGAGGCTTTCACGCACATCTGCTTCGCGGGTCGATGCAGCAACGAGAGTATGCTGTGCTACATCATCAATCACTTGCGCCACAATGTGATTATTAGAGCGGTAAATTGCTAAGCGAGGACGTTCGGGCGTGCCTGACATACCTTTGCGAATTCGCTTGTGGCGGCTTACGGTTGCTTGTCTACGACTGACACTCATATTGTTCGTAACCTATCGATTTTTTGTCGATTCTATATAAAATGAAAATCAAATAAAGAGGTAGAAATAAAATAGGTATATTATTCCTAGTTCTATTTCTTACCAGTCTTACCAGCCTTACGTCTGACGAATTCACCGAGATAGCGGATGCCCTTACCTTTGTATACTTCAGGGGGACGTACAGCGCGAATTTTAGCGGCTAAGTTGCCAACGATTTCCTTGTCGATGCCTTCCACAACAATAAATGTGCCTTGAGGAACCTTCTTCCCCGACGCATCTTCCACACCTAAGGAAATACCTTCAGGAGGAACGATATCAACGGTATGGCTATAACCAACTGTAAGGACGATATTGCTGCCGTTTAAGTTGGCACGATAACCAACCCCTTGAATTTCGAGCTTGCGCTTAAAGCCAGTGGATACACCTTCGACCATATTGGCAACGAGGGTGCGAAAAAGACCGTGCTGTTGCCTTGCGGGGCGAGACTCGTTAGCGCGATTGACAATTAAGTTGCTCTCTTCTTGCAGGATTTCTACAGTCGGGGGCAACACACGCTTTAGTTCGCCTTTAGGTCCTTTGACGGTTACCTCTTGCCCTACGATGGAGACCGCAACTTTGGGGGGAAGAGGAATGGGACGTTTTCCAATACGAGACATGTCTGTTTTCCGTTGCTTGTGATTTTATTTGCTGAGTTAACAGCCTGAATTACCAGATCGAGATTAAATAATCTTCAAGATCTGAATTACCAGATATAGCAAAGGACTTCACCGCCGACTCCCTGTTTACGGGCTTCGCGATCGGTCATGATCCCTTTAGAGGTGGAAATGATCGCAATGCCGATCCCACCTAATACACGGGGTAATTCTTTAGAGTTCGAGTAAACCCGTAAACCAGGTTTGCTCACACGCTTAAGGCGTTTGATAATTGATTGACGATTTTTGCCTTCGTACTTGAGGGCGACGACCAAGGCGCGGTCGATACTTTCGCCTGTTTCTTCAAAATCTGCGATAAAACCTTCTTGTTTCATCACTCGGGCAATGCTCAAAGTCATCTTCGTTGCAGGAATTGCAGTGGTCTGATGCTTTGCCAGTGTGGCATTGCGAATGCGGGTAAGCATATCCGAGATGGTGTCGTTGGTAGCCATCCTTATCTCCTAATTCGATCTACTTATGATTCTCTAAAGGGCATACCAACTGCTTT
Source organism: Pseudanabaena sp. UWO310 (assembly GCF_006861605.1). Taxonomy (NCBI): domain Bacteria; kingdom Bacillati; phylum Cyanobacteriota; class Cyanophyceae; order Pseudanabaenales; family Pseudanabaenaceae; genus Pseudanabaena; species Pseudanabaena sp. UWO310. The sequence continues at coordinate 24,816 of NZ_SELU01000017.1, forward strand.
CAGGAGCGCACGTCCTTCTTCGTCCGTGTTGGCAGTGGTAATGATGGAAATATCAAGCCCCCGAATTTGCTCAATACTGTCGTAGCTGATTTCGGGGAAGATAAGTTGCTCGCGGACACCGAGGGTATAGTTACCACGTCCATCAAAGCTCTTGGGGCTAACACCGCGAAAGTCACGAATGCGAGGCAATGAGAAGTTGATCAGACGATCCAAGAAGTTATTCATCTTATCGCGGCGCAAGGTAACCATCATCCCGACGGGCATACCTTGACGCAATTTGAAACCAGCGATCGCTTTTTTCGCTCTGGTGACCACGGGCTTTTGACCTGCGATCGTGGCAATTTCAGTTAAAGATGCTTCTAGGGACTTTGCGTTTTGAGCAGCTTCGCCCAGACCGCGATTGATTACCACCTTCTCAAATTTGGGAACTTGATGAATATTGGTGTACTTGAACTGTTCCATCAATTTGGGAACAGCCTGTTTGGCATAGACTTCGGCGAACGGTGTTAGCATTTTATCTTCCTCGATGATTTTTCCTGGGCTTGGTCAGGTTGTACAGAATTATTTCTTTTCAGTCTTGACGGAATCAACGATTTCGCCAGTCTTTTTCAACATTCTTACTTTCTTGCCATCGTCCGTAAAGGTGTAGCAAGAGCGGCTAGCGGTCTTTTCCTTTTCGGAGTACAACAATACTTTGGAACTGTGGATCGGAAATTCACGGGTAATGGTTTGTCCAGACTCGCCATCAGCTTGAGGCTTGACATGCTTAGTCTTGACATTGACACCTTCCACAAGGATGGTGCTGTCCTTAGGGAAAACCTGTAGCACTTTGGCAACGGTTCCCTTGGAACTTCCTGAAATTACTTGAACTACATCATCTTTTTTGACATGCATCTTAAAAGACTTGCGATTGCCACGATAGGCAGTCTTGGGCTTGAATGACATTACAGTACCTCTGGCGCTAGGGAGATAATTTTGGTGAAGTTTTTATCCCGTAACTCACGCGCAACTGGACCAAATACGCGGGTTCCTTTGGGGTTGCCGTCTTGGTTAATGATCACCGCCGCGTTGTCATCAAAGCGGATTCTCATCCCACTTTCGCGGTTGATGGATGCCTTAGTGCGAACGATCACGGCGCGGACAACATCAGATTTCTTGACTGGCATATTTGGCGCAGCATCCTTGACCGTGGCGATAATGACATCACCAACTCCGCCAAAGGCACGGTTACCGCCAGCCAAAACGCGGATACATAGTAGCTTTTTAGCTCCACTATTATCGGCGACATTTAAATAAGACTCTTGTTGAATCATGGCTTATGCTTCCGAGCTAGATGAGAGAATCTCTACAACTTCCCATCGCTTTGTACGGCTGAGGGGACGGGTTTCCCGAATTTTGACGCGATCGCCTTCACGGGTTTTATCTTCTTCGTCGTGGGCTTTGAACTTAGTCGTTTTGACCACGATTTTTCCATATTTGGGGTGAGAGGAACGGTTTTCTACCGCTACAACCACCGTTTTTTGCATTTTATCGCTGACGACAACGCCAACTTTCTCTTTAACTGCCATTGCTAACTCCTATGTCTTTACTTTTCGGTTCTTTAAAATAAATTTTCTAAATCGACTAAGCTCTGGACTGGCGTTCGCGTTCGACAGTCATCAGTTGCGACAGACGGTGCTTCGCATGTTTGAACTGATGCGGTTGGACGGGCTGTCTAGTTGCCTGCTTGAAGCGCAGATCGAATAGCTCTTTCTTGACAGACAAGACTTGAGCTTGCAACTCTTCATCAGATAGCTCTCTAGTTTCTTGGACTTTGGGGAGTGCCATATCTTTTACTCCTTCTCACGGATAACGAATCTGGTTTTGATTGGCATCTTGGCTGCGGCAAGACGAATTGCCTCTCTTGCGGTCTCTTCACTTACACCAGCCACTTCAAACATGATGCGACCGGGCTTAACTACCGATACCCAAAATTCTGGAGCACCTTTACCTGAACCCATGCGGGTTTCAGCGGGACGCATCGTTACGGGTTTGTCTGGGAAAATACGAATCCAAATCTTGCCACCGCGACGGATGTAGCGGTTCATAGCACGACGGGCAGCTTCGATTTGACGAGATGTAATCCAAGAAGGCTCTAGAGCCTGCATGGCGTAATCTCCAAAGTTGATTTCAGCGCCTCTGGTAGCGGGACCCGCCATCCGACCGCGTTGCTGCTTACGAAATTTTGTACGTTTGGGACTTAACATGGTTCAAAACTCAAGGGTGACAGAATTTATCCTTCAGCGCTGGAACGATCCTCAAATTGAGGGCGACGTTGCTGGCGACGACGGGGTTGAGCGGCAGGAGCGGGGGCTTCTTCGCCTTGAATGATTTCGCCTTTAAAGATCCAGACCTTGATGCCAATCACACCATAAATAGTTCTGGAGGTCTTATAGCTATAGTCAATATCGGCTCGCAATGTATGCAGAGGAACGCGACCTTCACGAACCCACTCAGTTCTCGCAATTTCAGCACCGTTGAGACGACCACTGATTTGCACCTTGATACCTTCGATGCCTGCACGTTGAGCCCTTTGGATGGCTTGACGTACGACGCGGCGGAAGGAAACGCGACGTTCGATTTGTTGGGCGATGTATTCAGCAATGAGAGGGGCTTCAGCATCGACTCTGGTTACTTCGGTAACGTTAATCCGAACTTGGCTAGTACCAGTCTTTTTAAGGGAACCGTCCAGTTCGAGGTGCTTGACTAGTCCGACGCGCAATTGCTCGATCCCAGCGCCACCACGACCGACGACAACTCCAGGTCTGGCGGTACGGATTTCGAGATCGACTTGATCGGCTTTGCGATCGATCAAGATGTCAGCGATACCTGCATTACTGAGGGTTTTTTCAATAAACTTACGGATTTTGCTGTCTTCTTCAGCCAAAATACCGTAGCGATTGACATCAGCGTACCAACGAGAAAGGTGGGACTTGGTGATGCCGAGGCGTAACCCTGTTGGGTGAATCTTCTGACCCATACCTATTCTTCCTCCGATGGTTTGACGGTGATCGTAATGTGGCACGTTGGCTTACGAATTTGGTAAGCGCGACCTTGAGCGCGGGGACGGAAGCGCTTGAGGCTAGGTCCCATATCGGCAAAGGCTTGGTTAACTACTAGGGATGCGGGATCGAGTCCTGCATTATGTTCTGCATTTGCTACTGCCGAACGCAATACTTTTGTGATTGGTTCGCAGGAGCGGTAAGGCATGAACTCAAGAATCATCAATGCTTCGCGGTAGCTACGACCACGGATTTGGTCGAGTACTCGACGCACCTTGTGGGGTGACATGCGAATATATTTGGCTACGGCAGGGATTTCGTTTTGGGCGAGGATCATTTTTAACTACCTGTCTACCTATCTCTTGGCCTTTTTATCGCTCTTGGCATGACCGCGGAAGGTGCGAGTAGGGGCAAACTCTCCGAGTTTGTGTCCTACCATTTGCTCCGTGACATATACAGGAACGTGCTGTTTTCCGTTGTGACAAGCAATTGTATGCCCGATCATTTGAGGAAGAATGGTGGAAGCGCGAGACCATGTTTTGACAACTTGCTTTTCACCCTTGGCGTTAAGCTTTTCAATTTTGGTCAGTAAGTGATCGGCAACAAAGGGACCTTTTTTTAGCGATCGCGTCATAATTTGTACTCTCTGTAAAAACTTTGAATATATATTTTCCCGCGTCGCGGGAAAATATATGATTAGGCGTTACGTCCGCCCTTACCGCGCTTCGAGGACTTGCGGCGGCGACGAACGATCAAGGCATCGCTGAGCTTTTTCTTCTTGCGAGTCTTATAACCCAAGGTTGGTTTACCCCAAGGAGTAACTGGGCCACTGCGTCCAATGGGGGCGCAACCTTCTCCACCACCATGGGGGTGATCGACGGGGTTCATGACCATACCACGAACTTTAGGACGACGGTTCAACCAGCGGCTGCGTCCTGCCTTACCAAGGCTGACGTTGCTGTGATCAAGGTTTCCTACCTGTCCGATGGTGGCAAAGCATTCTTTCCGAATCATGCGAACTTCGCTAGAAGGAAGCTTGAGAGTAACAAAATCACCCTCTTTAGCAGCGATCTGAGCGCCAGCGCCAGCCGAGCGTACGATTTGACCGCCCTTACCAGGAGTCATTTCCACGTTATGCACGATCGTACCTAGAGGAATATTCACCAAGGGCATTGCATTGCCAATTTCAAAAGGCACATTGCTAGTACCAGCTTGAATCTTGTTGCCAACGGCAATGCCTTTAGGGGCGAGGATATAACGCTTTTCGCCATCTTCGTATTGCAAAAGCGCAATCCGAGCGGTGCGGTTGGGATCGTACTCGATCGCAATTACTTCGGCGATGATATCGCGCTTGCTCCGCTTGAAATCAATGATCCGATAGAGACGTTTGTGACCGCCGCCACGTCTACGGCTAGTGATTACACCACGGTTGTTACGTCCTCTTTTACGATGAACGTGGGTGGTTAAAGACTTTTCGGGTTCTGATTTAGTGATTTCCGCAAAGTCCGAGACAACGGTCTGTCTGGTACTAGCGGTATAAGGTTTATATGCACGAACGCCCATAATTGTCTGATGTTGTTAAAGAACAGTTCTCTGGTTTGGTTTTCCGCGATCGCAATTGCCAAGGGCAATTGTGATGGGGAGGTTACACATCTGGGAACAAATTGATTTTGCTGCCTTCCGCGAGAGTAACGATCGCTCTTTTGATTTGAGCGCGTTTGCCTGCGAATTTACCAATACGACGCGCTGATGCGGGTGGGTTATGGGTATTTACTTTCTTGACCGTAACCGAGAAAAGGCTCTCGATCGCCGCTTTAATTTCAGGCTTGGTGGCATCTTGGAAAACATCAAAGGTATATTTGTTGTTTTCTAATTGTCGAGTTGCCTTTTCGTTGAGCAGAGGGCGACGAATGATATCGGGCAAACGACGGGGATCGAATTCGGTAGGGATCTTAGCCATGGTGTTTCTTTCTTCTACTTAGATTCCGTTATTCTGCGTCTTCGACCGTTGTGACGATCTCGGTTGCCAACTTTGCATCGCCACCATACACTTCATGAATCTTGGCGATCGCTGAGCGAGTTGCCACAATCTTTTCAGAGTTAAGAATGTCGAACATATTGAGCTGATCGGCGGCAATAAGCTGCAAGTTTTGAATATTACGCGCAGATAAAATAATATTTTCTTCTTTGCGATCGGTAATGATCAGGGTCTTTTGACCTACATTCACACCCCAACGCTCAAGAGCCTGACACAATTCCTTGGTCTTAGGTTGAGCTAGATTTACGGCAAAATCTTCAACAATGATCAAATCATCAGAACGACCGATGAAAGCAGTACGCAAAGCGAGACGGCGCTCTTTGCGATTCATCTTCGTTTCGTAATCTCTGGGCTTGGGTCCAAAAATAGCACCACCACCACGGGTGAGTGGGGATCTGGTCGAACCAGCACGAGCGCGACCCGTTCCCTTTTGTCTAAAAGGCTTGCGACCACCACCACGGACTTCAGCGCGAGTCTTGCTGCTGGCTGTGCCTTGACGGGCATTTGCTAACTGTCTGACGAGGGCGCGGTGAACTAAACCCTTTGCACTTGCTTCTTTAGCAACACGCAAATCAAGGCTTATTTCGCCAACTTCATTCCCTGTCCAATCTATTACTGTAGGCATAACTTAAATTCTCTCGATCTCACGAACAAACTACTTAGCCTTGCCGATAATTACGGTAGGAATAACGTTAAGCAACGCTCCAGCTTTACCAGGAACTGCTCCTTTAATTAGCAGCACATTGTTCGCTGCATCGACTTTGACTATAGTTAGCTTCTTCACGGTGATTTGCTTACCGCCAAGACGACCAGCCATGCGCTTTCCAGGATATACACGTCCTGGGGTGGTACCAGCTCCAGTCGAACCAGGCTGTCTGTGGTTTTTAGAACCGTGAGCCATCGGACCGCGACCAAAGTTGTGGCGCTTTTGATAACCAGCGAAACCTTTACCAATGCTAGTTCCAATCACATCAACGATGTCGCCATCCTTGAATTGACTTACATCTAGAGTCTGACCGATTGTGAAATCGCTAACGTTTTCGAGGCGATATTCACGCAGATGCTTTACAGGTTCTGCACCTGATGTTTTCAAATGTCCTAGTTCTGGCTTACTGAGAAGCTTTTCACGAGTTTTGCCGTATCCAACTTGAATGGCTTTGTAGCCTTCTTTGGTTTCGGTCTTTACCTGTGTGATAGTCACAGGACCTGCATGAACAACGGTCACGGGAACAGCGTTGCCATCCGAATCGAATACTTGGGTCATCCCAAGTTTTGTGCCGAGAATACCGACAGTCATTAAAATTAGCTCCGCTTGCTTGACTTTCAAATTTTCGCGCAGATATTTCTGCCGATTTTTGACAGGCTCAAAAGAGATCGGTTTCGATCTTAGTAAGAAGTATTGGTTTTGAAGGCTGTTTAACGGACTTCGAGACGACTTACAGAAGATGTCTAGACAAACTACTAGACGTGAGAAACACAATCTCTTGGGTTGGTTGTTATCTTGAGTGAAAACCTTTAAACGTAATCTCTAAATGTATCTCATCTCGCCATACCAATGCATGACTCAGACTTAAGTAAACCAAAGCCTGCTTGTTTGGCTTGCTTGTTTCACTCAGTTTCTGTTTTTAGTCACGATTAACAATCATAACTTGACATTAGATGTTTTGTCTAGGGGCTTTGCAAAAAAGTCCCAAAATTTGTTTTATAACTATTTCAAAGCTCCACATAGAGTTCGGCACTTAGCGCCGAACTCTATGTGGAGCTTTGAAATTTGAGCAGCAGTCGCCATACGGTAATCCCACCCAGCCAAGATAGGGCGATCGCTAAGGGGAGATATAGAATTCCGCCTACTATTTCCAGAGGGGCAATTGTCCGTAGTACCCAGACATGAATTAGATAGGTCGTAAAACTCGCCTTAGAAAATATTTGAATCTGGGCTTTTATCTTCTGGGCTTTTATCTGTGCTTGGAGCGATCGCCATAGTTGAGGAATAGGATTAAAAATAGGCTTGAAAATAGGCGAAATTGCGAACGCAGGGGATTTGATTTCCCAATTTCGCCATGAGATCGACCAAAGTAAAAAGGTCAAAGTCAAAAACACCACAGTTGGACGGGTGTAATGCCCAACTGCCTCGGCGGAATTCTTGAGTATGGCGCTACCATAAAATTCGCTTAACTCAATAACGGTAGCGATCACGAATAGATATCCCCATCTGGGCGATCGCCATGCGGATACGATTTCATTTGTCCAGCCTCGATCCTTTGCCAACCAAATTCCCAATTGAAAATAGGGTAGCCAGTAGATGACATGGTTGCCATCGGGGAGGAGGTTGGTGAGAGATGGTAGCCATCCAAAGGTTGCCGATAGCCATCGCAAACTAAATAGAGCGAAAGTAATGAATAACAGGGCGACGAGTTTATGAGGAGAAAAGCTAAGGCGGCGCAGGAATGGATAGGCTACATAGCATTGAAAAATAATTCCTAAAAAATAGAGATGATAATCGCCCATTCCTGAGGCAAGAGCCTGCCCAATCTGCTGCCCGCGATCTAGCCAATTGCCTGCAAGAAACTGCGATCGACCAACAGTATTTAACAGAGTAAATAAAACGTAAGGGGGCACGATCCGCCAGAGTCGGCGTTGGATAAAAATCGATAACTCAAAAGGGCGCTTCTCTTCCGATTTGGCTAGGGCGAAGCCCGACAAAATTACAAATATTGGTACGGTAAAGCGTCCGACTTGGTTGACGGCAGTATCAATGAAGATTTCGGGATCGAGGTGGTTTGTGCCATGTACGCCAAACCACCAAGGATGGGAGGCATGAATGCCAATGACAATAGTTGTGGCGATCGCTCTAAGCAGATCGGAGAGTTCCCAAGTCATGCAATATTCCGATTAGCTTCACTCTAAAGTAGCTGGGCATAAATAAACCCCCAAAAAACTGTAGCGCACGCTGCGCGTGCGCTACAGTTTTTTGGGGTTTATTTGGGTTTTTATATTTAATTGCGCCTAGCTACTTATACCAATTCACGAAAGTGTGACAACACTTTTGTGAATTAAAAACCAAACCCCGTAAGGGTTTACAAAGCTCAAAATGGCTACGCCATTTTGAGCTTTGGCATTAGGGATTGCAATAGGAGCAGTACATAGGATCGGCTAGTTGAATTCCATGGGGAAATAATACTTCGTTCTCAAACTGACAGCGATCGCATTGATATCGATGCGATCGTATCGATGGAGTGGGCAATCCACAAAGCTCACAGGGTAGACCTTTGATACTTTCCACGATATCAAAATTCACGAAATGACAATTGGGGCAAAGCTGCTGCAACTTACGGACGAGACTCTCGGTTGCATGGGCAATATTACTCATACGTGTGGGATTGTAAAGCGCACGCATATCTGTTTCTATATGGATTTGGGTCGATCGCTTGAGGAGTTCGCGCGTTGCCTCCATCAGCGCATTCTCGGAATTAATTCCTTTATAGATAGATTCCTTGGGGGAAGTCTGAGCGTCTGGCATCAGGACGACCGCATGATCGGGAAAGCCAATTTGGATGGCAAATTGATGGGCTTGCGCGTAACTTGAGACGACTTGATGGCGGAAGTTGGTATTCGTGGAGAGATGTTCTCCATAAGCAGTGAAGTTGTATTGACGATCCAGCATTAAGACGATTTCCCGATTGTAGGGCACTCCTAAAATTGGATGCGGGAAAAAGCTCCCTTCACTGGCGATCGCGAGATCGGTTTCAACTAAATCTAAGGCTCTCTGGGCCTTAAGTTTAGCGGTTTCGATCTGATTGGCAGGACGATCAATATCACGGGTAAATGTACCGAATAAATCGCTATTAAATTCTGGAGGAATGATCGAGTTAATTCCTAAGGCTGTTTGTAAGATGGGAGCGATCGCCATTTCCTTTCGATGCATCGTGGCAATCACCGCTAGACGTTCGCGAAATTCTATTTGGTTATTTTCATTCCCCCTCTCCATTGGAGAGGGGGAATAGTTAGAGAAATTACTCATCGTGGGCAAAGCGGTTATACAGGAAGTCAAGGGCGGTATTTCTGAGGTCGTAGTATAGAGGATCTTCCATAATTTGGGCGCGATCGCGGGGACGAGGGAAAGGAATTCTCATGATTTCACCAATATTAGCTGCGGGTCCATTGGTCATCATTACTAGGCGATCGGCAAGGAATAGCGCCTCATCAATATCGTGGGTAATCATCAATACTGTACAGCGATGTTCTGTCCAGATTTGGAGAAGTTCTTCCTGTAGTTCCTCTTTGGTGATAGCATCCAAGGCTCCAAAGGGTTCGTCAAGAATTAGAACTTCGGGACGGATGGCTAGGGCGCGGGCGATCGATACCCGTTGTTTCATCCCTCCTGAAATCTGGGTTGGCTTCTTGTCTGCGGCTTCGCTCAAACCTACCATTGCGAGGTGGTGACGCACGATATCGTTTTTTTCACTTTTAGACAAGCTGGGATAAACTGAGTCAACGGCTAGATGAACGTTTTCGTAGACTGTCAGCCAAGGTAAGAGAGCATAACCTTGAAATACCACCATGCGATCGGGGCCCGGTTTCGTAATCAGTTTCCCGTTGACCTTAACTTCGCCAATGGAGGGCTTAGAGAAGCCACCAACCATATTTAAAAGGGTGGACTTACCGCAACCAGAGTGACCAATTAAGCAAATAAATTCTCCTTCAGCGATCGCCAGATTTACATCTTTGAGGACGACATATTCCCCTTGCGGTGTGGGATAAATTTTCGAGACTTTCTCGATCCGCAGGAAAGCTTCTTGAGGTGGTAAGGTCTCGATCGGGCTATTGTATGCAACGGTTGTTTGGGTCATTTTCTTGAGTGAATTTCTGGAATGATTTTCTGGAATGATTTTCTGGAATATATGGAGATGATGGGATAAAAAGCTAAGCAATCAATCGCGCTGACTCCATGGCAATTTCCGCCATGGTGATATTGCGCTTAATCTCAAGATGATTGAGATAGGCGATCGGATCTTCGGCATTAAAGGGAACCTCATCGAATAGCTGAATGGCATTGCGACTATAGGTAATATCGCTCAGTCCGAGCTCGCGAGCTGCGGTGCTAAATACTCCGACTCGACAGGTTTTTTCTAAAACTTCGACCCAGTTACGGGGAAAGGGAACATCGCCCCAACGCGCCATTTGGGTAATATGCCAGAGATGCTCAGAACGGCTGGGACGATTGACTCCAGCACCATAGAATTGATGGTGAGCGGGTTCGCGCATGGGCGAATCGATCGCACAGGTGACATCATGGGGATTTCCCAAATGGATATAATTAACATTAGTGCTGACGTAGTCGCGACGAGCCAAAATCAGACGAATCTCTTCAGCATTATCGGGATTAGCACAGTACATACAAGCTTCTAAAAGAGCTTTTACTAGAGCAATGTGGGTGTTTGGATAGGCATTTGCCCAATCTTCGCGCACGCCTAAAACCTTGCCAGGATGCCCGTTCCAGATTTCTAGATCGGTGGCAACGGTAAAGCCAATATTCTCCATTGCTGCTCGGAAATTCCAAGGTTCACCCACACAAAATCCGTCAATGCTGCCTGCTTTGAGGTCAACGACCATTTGGGCGGGGGGAATGGTTTTGAGTTGGACATCGACATCGGGATCGATTCCACCTGAAGCGAGCCAATATCGTAGTAGGAGATTATGCATTGAAGAAGGATGTACTACCCCCATCCGATGCTGACTATCGCGAGTATTCTGAAGTAGGTTTTTGAAATCAGCGAGGGTATAGATGCCGCGATCATAAAAACGGCGATCAAGGGTAATGGCGTTACCATTGCGGGTCATCGTGAGTGCGGTCACAATTGGCTTACAATTCCCATTACCACCTAAGGTCATCCACATCGGTAAACCTGAGGGCATTTGAGCCGCATCGAGATAACCACCTGCAATACCATCGACAATGCCGCGCCAACTGGTCTCCCTGACGAGGGAAACTTCATCTAATCCATGTTTTTGAAAAAATCCTTTCTCCTTCGCTACGGCGATCGGCGCACAGGCGGTTAAAGGGACAAAGCCGATTTCTAGATTAACTTTTTCGAGTCCATGCCTTGCGACAGTTGCCACTTTGCGGGCATTCAGTTTTTTAACGCGCTTTTGCTGGTTTAAGAAGTAGATGATTTCACTCCGCAGGCTATAGTAGCTGGGATGATTTACCGCTTCCATCCGTTGACGGGGACGGGGAATATCTACTTCCAAAATGCCGCCGATTTTCGAGGCAGGTCCATTGGTGAGCATGACAATGCGATCGCTTAGTAATACCGCCTCATCGACATCATGGGTAACCATTACCGCCGTAATTCGATCTTCGTTACAGATCTGCATTAGTTTCTCTTGCAAATTGCCCCTTGTCAGCGCATCCAAGGCTCCGAAAGGTTCGTCAAGCAATAGTAGCTTCGGGCGAACGGCAAGGGCGCGGGCGATCGCTACACGCTGGCGCATTCCTCCTGATAGTTGGGTAGGAGGCTTATCGATCGCATGGGACAGTCCCACCATCTTGACATAATGTTCGATCAGATCATGGCGATCGCTCTTGGACAAGTGGGAGAGCACCTCATCTACTGCCAAGGCTACATTTTCACGTACCGAGAGCCAAGGCAGGAGCGAATAGTTTTGAAATACCACCATGCGATCGGGACCTGGACGCGATACCCGTTCATCTTCGAGCATCACAATTCCACCCGTAGGTAAATCCAGCCCTGCGATCATATTTAGCAATGTGGATTTACCGCAACCAGAGTGACCGATGAGAGAAATAAATTCTCCCTTTTCTATATTCAAATCTATTCCCTTGAGGGCAATATATTCTTTACCACCACCTAGAGGGAAAACTTTCTCAACCCGATCAACCGCTACAAAATTACTCATTTTAAAATCTCCTTTCAATTATTAATCAATCCTTGTCCCAATTTACTGAAGTGAGTCAATACTTCAATGAATTAAAAAACAAACCCAGTAAGGTTTTGAGATTCCAAAAATGGCAACGCCATTTTTGGAATTGGTATTATTTGGTATTGTGTTGGTATTGCGGTTTTCAAATGAGTGCGTACTCATTTGAAAACAAAAAACAATTCTAGTAAGGGTTTTGAGTTTTCATTTTGCCTACGGCAAAATGAAAACTGCAATAATTCTATTTCTGTTCTTCAGGGAGGATCAAGGTCTGGATCCAAGCTACCGCCCGATCGAGAATTAGTCCTACAGCACCGATATAGACTAGAGCGAGAATAACTTCACCGACTTTGTCATTGGTGTAAGCATTCCAGATAAAGAATCCAATCCCGACGATACCTGACATGATGATTTCCGCAGCGATAATGGCGAGCCATGCCAAACCAATGGAAATTCGTAAACCTGTAAAGATGTAAGGGAGCGCAGAAGGAAGCAGGATCTTAAAGAAGTACTTTTGGCGAGAGAGTTGCAATACTCGCGAGACGTTGCGATAGTCTTGGGGGATTTGTTTGACACCCACTGCCGTATTCAAAAGAATCGGCCATACTGATGTGATAAAAATTACAAACAAGGCTGCGGGTTCATTTTGGCGCAAAGCGGCTAAGGCGATCGGTACCCATGCTAGAGGTGGTACTGTTCTTAAGAACTGGAAAAGAGGATCGAGAGCCTTATCAATGACGGGGGTCGTTCCGACTAAAATCCCCATGCCAATACCGACGATCGCCGCGAGGGAATAGCCTTTAGCAACACGCTCAAAACTAGCGAGAGTCTGCCAAAACAACCCCTTATCAGTGCCACCGCGATCAAAGAATGGATATAAAAGGAGATCGCGAGTTGATTTCTCCGACATGATATTAATGGGGCTGGGCAATTTAACTAATCCAATGCTAGAAAATAGTTGCCATATCATCAGAAATCCCAAAATCCCAATAATTGGCAATGTCCAATTCTGAGCATTTTTTTGCCAAAATTTATTTAGAGATCTAGATAAACTGCCATTGCTATTACCAATGCTTACAGCCATAAACTTTATCGTCCTATTAATTAATTGTGGAAAATAATTGTGGAAAAGTTGAAGATTGGATAATCCTGCGATCGCATATCCGAGCCAGCGATCGAGCCAATAATCAAGTCCATAATCGAGCGATGTATCTCAATTGCAGTATCTACAGAGCGGTGGGTTTAGGCTCCTGCGATGTCGAATCTCCTAAACCCACTGATTTTTTACCAATCTAGAAAGTGCTAGAAAGTAAAGGTAGTCCGAACCACCCCAACCGTTGCGGTTGGCGCATTATTTAACCCTTCAGGATTAAATACAAAAAACACTCCAGGAGTAACACTGATATTTTTAGACAACTTAAAGTTGAAATATCCTTCCAATTGGTAAGGGGTAGCAGTTGCTCCTGTGGGAATTGTGGCAAGCCCACCGACGGAATTACGCGCCAGTGGTTGACCAAAAATGATGCCCGCTGTATTTCCCTCTTTGAATACATCGCTAAAGTGGAAACCAGTCATCCAACTAGTAAAGGTTGTGGAAGCATTAACATTAACTAGATTGGCAAAGATCCAAGCGCCCGATAAATTGAAAGCCACTTTAGGGGCAAGTCGCCATGTCAGGTTGGCTCCCACAGAATTTAGCTTAATGGGTTCTGTAATCGCACCGCCATTAACTGCCCCAATGTCCGCGGCTCCCAAGCCAGTCCCTAAAATGTTGATTTGGTGATAGCTATTGGCATAGTTAATCCCAATATCAAGGTTTGAAGATGGCTTGAGGGTGAGTTGGGCTGCAATTACAGAACTACCACCAAAGAAACCTGAACCTAGGGGTGTAGTAGCGAGATTGGTGGGTATAGCAGCGGTAATATTGCCATATAAGGCGCGAAAGTCTACCGTATCCGAGGGTGTCCAGATGAAACCAAAGGCTGAGGCTAGCCCAGTACCAGATGTTCCTGCCGATACGCGAGATGCTGCATTTAATCCCTGCCCAAAGCGAGAGATTGCACCCTGTCCTTCGCTAGCAAAGGGACTAATCGCAGGAAATGCATCGGAAGCTTCCGCACTGGGACCGACGAAGAAGGTGAGTTTATCGGCTACGGGGAAAATGTACAGCAGTTTGTAAAGATTTACAGAGTTGGCGGCGACAGTGCTGCTATTAGTTGGATTTACGCCGGGAAACTGCGGTTCATAGCCTAAACGCACATTACTAGAACTCAATCCTGCGCCATCGGCATATCCTAACGTACCTTGAAGACTGGAGGAGCCACCACCAATGTTATAGGCTTGCAAACCTGTGATCAATAAATCTTTACCAGTAAAGCTGGTCAATAGATTAAGCCGAACTCGATTATTGAAGACGATATTGGTATTAGAACCACCGCTCGGGTTTGCGCCTGTTGCGCCAGCGATCCCAAAAATAGCTTCGCCGCTAAGTTTAGTTGTGGTGGAAAATTGTTGAGCTTCAAGCTTGGCAGTTTTAGCATCAAGGGCATCGACGCGCCCCCGTAAAGTTGCCAGCTCTGCGGCAAATTCCTCTTGGAGCTTTTGCAGTGTCGCGAGATCTGCCTTGCTCACTTTGTCAGCCAATCCCGCTGAGATAATTTCGTTGATTTTGTCGAGACAGGCGTTTAATCCTGCCGCGAATTCATAGCGAGAAGTAGCTTGCCGACCGCGAAAACTGCGATCGGGGTATCCAGCGATACAGCCATAGCGCTCTACTAGAGATTGCAAGGCTGTAAAAGCCCAATCGGTTGGACGTACGTCAGATAGTTGGGATACGGATGTGACATTTTGAGATACGACTTCGGGAGCGATCGCATTCTGTTGAATTTCCGCAGACAACTGAGAAATAGACTGAGAAGTAGACGGGGAAGTAGACTGAGAAGTAGACAGCTTTGCATCGGGACTGTTTGCCGAAGGAACCGATGTTAATTCCGAGGGTGCTGTACTTTTGCCCCAAGCTACAGGCTCTACAACTGGTTCTACAATTGGCTTTGCTTCAGCAAATGGAGAAAGCACCGCAATTGACAGGGGCAAGCTCAACAGAATAGTCCCAATCCCTTCGACAGTATACATTTTCATTGTTTAATGATCCTCACAAATTACTTGATTTATTTAGTTTTTGAGATTTCGTATTTTAAGTTTTTTTCTAAGATTTTTACAAGGCTTTTTCTAGCTTTTTTCCGAAACCTTTTCTAAGCCTTATTCCCAATCTTGTTCTAAACCTTTTTAATTTTCAATCCATCGAGATAGGCTTGGGGATTTTCGGGATCGAACTTTGTGCCATCGAAGAATTCTTCAACTCCGCGAGAGGTGCTAGTCGGAATATCAGCGACGGGAATACCAGCCTCTTTGGCAGCTTCACGCCATAGGTCTTCGCGATTTACCTTTTTAACCCAATCCTTGGCGGTAGCTAAAGCCTCTTTTGGTAAAAATCCCCAACGGACGCTTTCAGTAATAAACCAAAGATCATGGCTTTGATAGGGGTAGGAAACACTGCCTTTAGCATCTTTCCAATAGAGAACAGACATGCTCTTGTCATCGATCATGCGCCCGTCACCCATGTCATACTTGCCTGCCATCGGACCTTCGAGTACATCAACAGGAACACCAAAATAGTTTTTAGTGGAAACAATTTGGACAAGTTCCTTACGATTATCGAAGTTGTCGCACCATTGCTGAGCTTCCATAATTGCTTTGAGCAAAGCTTTGGTAGCCTTGGGATATTTATCTACCCAGTCTGCACGCATTGCTAAATATTCTTCTGGATGTCCTTTCCAAATTTCAGCGGTGAGTGCGGGGATGAAACCAATTTTCTCTTTAACGATGCGATAGGGCCATGGATCGCCCGTACTAAAAGCATCCATAGTGCCAGTTTTCATATTGGCTACGGTTTGAGCGGCAGGAACGGTGAGTAGCTCCAGATCGGCATCGGGGTCGATCCCATTCGCCGCAAGCCAGTAACGAATCCAAAACTCTTGATTGGCTTTGGGGAAGGTGTAAGCAGCTTTAAATTTGGTTCCTTCTGACTTCATTTTGTCAAATAAAGTCTTTACCTTTTCTGATTTCAGGGCTAATCCTTGATCTTTATGCTTGCCTGCAATGGCAATTCCATTTCCCTGTGTATTCAATTGAAGTAGAACATACATGGGGATTTTTTGCTTGTCGGTAATGATTCCTTCTGAAATCAAATAGGGCATAGGCATCTGCCATTGACCGCCATCAATACCGCCTGCGGAGGAACCAATTTTAATGTTATCTCTGGCTGCGCCCCAATTGGCTTGTTTTGAGATATCGACATCGTTCATACCATATTTGCTAAAGAAGCCTTTTTCTTTAGCGATTATCAACGGAGCCGCTTCCACAATTGGTAAATAGCCAAGCTTGACCTTGGTGACTTCGGGAACTTGCTCGGTCGGAATATTAATTTTGGCAACGTTGGATGAAGATGTCGTGGGCGTGCTGTCGGGAGGATTCCCAAGACATCCTTTCAATAAGACTGAGCCTAGTGCTGTGGTTCCTGCGGTAGCAAGAAAGCGTCGCCGTGAAAAATTTGGATGGGTATCAGCCATAATTTCATTCCGTGGAAATAAATTTGATTTTGAAGAGAATTTGCTGCTGGAATTGCTTTAAATTCTGGGCTTTTATTAAGTCAGCGCAAAGCTAAGCTGCGATCGCGCTTTTGGCATTCGGTAATAAATTTGCGAATGGAATTAAGTTTGAAGTTGAAAAAATCAAATTAAGAAGAATTCTTCTCAAACTTGAAATCTAAATTTCAATCTATTGATTTGTTGCTATTGGTATCTTAGAGTTAAGTCTTGATAGAGTAAAGTCTATTATTTTTATAATACTCATAATATTTACTCTATGATTTTGTTGATCTTGGAGACTCTAATTTGGTAAATGCCCTGTAAGAGACGGCGAGGACAAGTCAAACCTCCAAAGATGAGTGGCGGCGCTTTGCGCCGCCACTCATCTTTGGAGGTTCTCTTGTTCATTTCTAGATGCCTGCTTGTTTGAGAGATGAGAGGGTTGTGTGTCAACCTTCTCATCTTAGGGGTAATATAATTCTTATCCCGTATGTGCTTTGCGATCGCAGGCAGGGTATTTTAGAGTTTAGGCTAATTTTTTACCAAGATTTTTTATCAAGACTTTTATCAAAATTTTTTATCAAGACTTTTATTAAGACTTTTATCAAAATTACTATGAATGCTTTAGAGTTTTTTCAAAAAAGTGCAGGCAAATGGCGATCGCAACGGACTACCCATCACCTAGCCTTTCGTCGCGCCGAAAAGGGTGGCTCAGAAATTTATGTAAATCCGCTTAATGCTGACGATCCGAAGGTAATCGAAATTTGTCAAATGCATGAAGTCGAGCCCACAGGAGCGATCGGTGGAGCCTATGTCAAATGGGATGGCACAATGGCATGGGACAAGGATGATGATGAAAATCATTCAGGAGAAACGGTATTTGCCCTCGTACCCGATGACGAAACGGGGCGTAAGGGTAAACTTTTGCGCGAGCGCGGCTATGCCGAGGTAATGCCAGTCATCGGTCGTTATGAAATTGATGCCGAAGATGCCCTCGTTTTGATTACGGATTATCCTTCCATGAGTTCCTACGAGCGATTTTGGTTTCCCGCTCCGAATGTACGCATGAGAGCTAGCACTGTGCAGCGTTTCGGAGGATTTAGTCAAGCTACTTTTTGTACTGAAGAACTCATTGAAGGTGTAGATCAGGCTGAAAATTCTGAAGATACGGTTTCTAGTACTAATTTGCCAGCGATCGCCTCAATATTTGGCTGGTAAATTCCCTTCAAAACCCTAAAGATGAGTGGCGGCGCATTGCGCCGCCACTCATCTTTAGGGTTTTATGTCCTAAGCAAACCCCGCAAGGTTTTGAGATTCCCAAAATCAAGAGATAGGGGTGCGGGGCAAAGCCCCGCACCCCTATCTCTTGACTGGGAAAGGCGTAAGCATTAGCGGAAGGGTGGCGCATACATTAAGCCGCCATTTTTCCATAGTTCATTCTGACCGCGTGGCAATTTGAAAGGACTATCTTTACCGAGATTGCGATCGTAGATTTCGGCGTAGTTGCCAACATGCTTAACTACCCGCACGGTGAAATCATTGGCAACTCCCATATCTTTACCTAAACTGCCATCTAGTCCTAAAAATCTGCGAATTTCGGCATTTTTACTCTGTAGTTGCGTTGTCAGATTTGCCGAAGAAATATCTAAATCCTCGGCTTCGATCGCCGCAAAAATAATCCACTTCACAATATCCGACCATTTCGGATCGCCATCGATGACCGCAGGGGCTAAGGGTTCTTTAGAAATTACAAAGTCTAAAACTACGTGATTGTCAGGATCGGCAAGGCTAGTCCGCCGTACGACTAGGGCAGAGCGATCGGCGGTAATCGCGGTACAACGCCCAGATTGATAAGCATTAAATGTGGCGTTGACATCCTCATAGACCACGGGTTTATAGGCAAGGTTGCGCTTCCGCATTTGGTCGGCAAGATTTTGCTCAGTGGTTGTTCCCGTTTGGGCGCAAATATCAGCATCCTTAAGATCGGTGATCGCCTTAATATTGCTGTCTTTTCGTACCATTACGCCCTGCCCGTCATAAAAAACAATCGGCATGAAGGCAAGACGGGAGGCGGTATCGCGACTTAGCGTCCATGTCGTATTACGACTTAGAATATCGATTTCCCCCGACTGGAGAGCGGTAAACCGCTCCTTGGCATTGAGGTTGCGAAATTGTACCGCTTCGGGGTTGTTAAATAAAGCGGCGGCGATCGCTCGACAAATATCGACATCTAGCCCCGAATATTTGCCTTCTTTATTTACAAAGCTAAATCCTGGTAATTCACCACTGACTCCACAAATCAATTTGCCGCGACTGAGTACTCTTTTCAGGCGGTCAGCGCTCCCAACGCTGGATTGATTTGGTTCTGGAATTGGTTCGCAGGCTGCTAAGGCGAACAAACATAAACCCATAAATAGACCCATAAATAGCCATGCGATCGCCCGTTGCCAGACTTGCCGATTTGATCTGTGAAAAAAAGGGCTATTAAACAATTTTTTCCCAAAAAGCCAGAAACCTTGACGGTGCGATCGATTCTGATAGTGCATGAATATTTTTAGCTGCTTTTTTGAATGCATTATAGTAGCTTGGCTATATTCCTAATGCATAATTTGCGAAAATTTCACTGCAAAATTTTTGCTATAGCGATCGCCAAATGTAATAGGACATAAACCCCAAGAATTGACTGGCGGCGCTTCGCGCCGCCAGTCAATTCTTGGGGTTTGATTTGTCCTAATTCAAGTGACTGTAGCTATATGTATCTAGGCGCAATTAAATAACGTCATTTTGGATTAAGCTGGCAAATTGTAAAAGCCCAAAAAGCTGTAGCGCACGCGCAGCGTGCGCTACAGCTTTTGATTCTGGATTTGAGGCGCAGCCACTTAAGTAGCTGTGCCTCAAATCGCTGGGCATAATTAATCACAAACCAAAACCCGTGAAGTTGTGCCCTACGGGGCGCAACTTCACGGGTTTTGGTAATTGTTTTTTAATTAAGAACTATGACCAAAGCGGATGGCGTATACATCCTGTTCCTTATCAGTGTAAATTTCGACATCGGATTTAGGATGAGATACGCATAGGAGAATATAGCCTTTGCTGTCCAGTTCGTCGCCCATCCCGCCGATACCCATGCCTTGGCTTTGATCGACTTCACCCTTGACAATTTGGGCGGCGCAAGTCGTACATACACCTGCATAGCAAGAACAGGGTAAATCTAATCCATGGGCGATCGCGGCATCGAGGATCGATTCATTTTCGGGGACGGGCACGGTAAAGGTCTGTCCTTGATGATGAAGAGTAGCGGTAAAGGTCTGAGTCATCTTTCTTTAAAATTTAACTAATAACTAATAATTAATAACTAATAGGCAATAAGTAAATGGGCTTAATTAAATATAAAATTCTAAAACCTACGGCGCAGCGTGCGCCGCAGGTTTTAGATCTAGATTTTAATTATGCTGAGGTACTTATTGATGGGTTTTGATGGGGAGTTAGGCAAAGCCAAATCCCTAAAAAATAAACATGCTAGAGAATGATACGATGTTCAATTGGCTTAATTTTATCTCCTCATATGCAACCCCGCCACATCGCCCGCGAACTCGCACTTTTTAGCATCAACCAATTACCTAGCCAATCCCAAAAGCTAGAAACTAAGACCCTTGATGACATTGTTACTGCGGTCGTCCGATCGCTGCAAGATGAAACTAAAGAATTATTACAAACCGCTAGCGCTGAGTTACAACGTAGTCAAGAGCGGATTACTTCTAGTGAAAACCGTACTAGTGATATCCGCCAAGATATCCAAGCCGTTGAAGGGATGGTACGAGAAGCGATCGAACTAACCAAAAATGCAATTAATAATATTGGGGCAGCTCTGGAATTTCCCGTCACCTTGGTATTGGCGCAACGGACTGAAGTACGCAATTATACGATCGATATTCTCAAGACGGTCAATGGCAAGCGATCGCAAATTGATGAAATTATTAGTAGTGCTTTAGTAAACTGGCAGATCGAGCGGCTAGCACAGGTAGACAAAGATATTTTGCGGATTGCCACGGCGGAAATGATGTTTATGAGCGTGGCAAGTAAAATTGCGATCGATGAGGCGGTAGAGCTAGCTAAACGCTATAGCAGTGAGGATGGTTATCGGTTTATTAATGGCGTTTTGCGCCGCATTGACGATCAAATTAAAGAATTACGCAATTCTAAATAACTAAAGCTAGAATTAAAACCTGTAGCGCACGCTGCGCGTGCGCTACAGGTTTTAATTCTAGCTTTTAATCTTGACTTAGGACAAATCAAACCCCAAGAATTGATTGGCGGCGCGAAGCGCCGCCAATCAATTCTTGGGAGACAGCTATATAAGATCCTCAAGAGCTTCCTCAAGTCCCCCCGCAATAAATATGGTAGGAAATTGGATGACTTATCATCAGCTAGCTAGATTGGCGATCGCGATCGCCGTATTGATCAATATTCCTAAGGCAGTCAATGCCGAAAACTATATTAATAATCGGACTTGCCCTGCGGATTTTCCGAGCTTGAGCCAGTCCCTAGCCAAGGATTTGCCCGATTATCTCAATCGCGTTTATAGTCGGTTGCGGATTAATCGGGAGGTAATGACCGTAAGTCAACCAGAACTAGAGCCTTTGCCCCTAGCACCCGATCAAGATCGCGATCGCCTGCCCCAACAGGTATTTATCTCGATGCTGGAACGACAAACGGGAAGGTCAGAAACAACGCAGCGTGCTTACTGGTTATTTGTTGTGCCGACTGCCCATGGTTGGCGGTTGGCGATGGCATTTATGCGAGTCGGTCAAACTCCCCCCGTGGACGTGAGTGAAGCGGCGATCGCCGATGCTGCCAATAAATGGTTTCGTGACTATTGCGATCCTCGCTATAAGCTCTAGGATGGCGTTAGGATAATAAATATCGTCTTAGCCGCTTCTTAGTCGATATTTACTATTTTTAAAACTATGTCATTGTTTCAAACCCTGCGATCGCAAATGCCTGCGGAAACTCCAGCGCAATTAGAAAGCATGGATGCTTTTTGGACGAGTTATCGGCAAAGAAATCAGACGATTCCGCCAGTAGTGCAAACGGTGCAGGGGAAAATAGGTGAGCAAAAGGGCGAACAAAATTTTGATGCGATCGTTTGCGGCGGCACTTTGGGGATATTCATCGCCTGTGCGTTGCAATGTCAAGGCTGGCGCGTTGCGATTATCGAGCGGGGGCTCTTGCGCGGAAGAGAGCAAGAATGGAATATTTCCCGACAGGAATTAAATGCTTTTTTAGAATTAGGTTTATTAACTGAACCCGAGCTCGAAACTGCTATTGCCACTGTATACAATCCTGCGCGAGTTGGTTTTAATGGCGGCAAAGAGCTATGGGTGCGCGATATTCTTAATATTGGGATCGATCCTGTTTATCTACTCGAAGTTCTCAAACAAAAGTTTTTGGGTGCGGGTGGAACGCTATGGGAGCAAGCCACATTTACGCAGGCGATCGTCTATACCGATGGTGTATCCGTAGAATTTGCGCGACAGTACGATCGCGTAGATGATCGCATTGATCGGATAGATCGTGAGAAAATCGCTATTAAAGGAAGACTGTTACTGGATGTCATGGGGCATTTCTCCCCGATCGCCAAGCAAGCGCGATCGCAAGTACAGGGCAATATTAAGCCCGATGGAATTTGTATGGTGGTCGGTAGTTGTGCAAAGGGAATGCCAGAAAGAAATTACGGCGACCTGATCTATAGCTTTACCCCCATCCAAAATCAATGCCAGTATTTTTGGGAAGCATTCCCTGCGCGGGATGGGAGAACCACTTATATGTTTACCTATGTGGATGCCGATCCGCAACGTCCGAGTTTCGCGCAATTGATGGAAGATTATCTTTTCTGGCTCCCTCAATATCAGGACATCGAACTTTCCCAACTGGAATTCAAACGAGTTCTCTTTGGCTTTTTTCCTTCCTACCAAAATAATCCTTTACAGACCCCTTGGAATCGGATTTTACAAGTAGGGGATAGTTCGGGAATGCAGTCTCCCCTTAGTTTTGGTGGATTTGGGGCAATGGTACGCCATCTGCCGCGCTTAAGTAAGGGGATTAACAGCACTTTGCAAGCTGATTTATTAACCAAGGAAAGTTTGCGATCGCTTCAACCCTATCAACCCAATCTATCGGTAACTTGGCTATTTCAAAAGTCCATGAGTGTTGGTGTCAATCAGAAAATCGAAAGCGATCGCATTAATTATTTACTTAATGTCACCTTTACAGCCATGGAGAAACTAGGCGATCGGGTACTCTATCCTTTTTTGCAAGATGTCGTGCAGTTTATCCCCCTCGCTCAAACGATGCTAGCGATGTCCATTGCCGATCCCATCCTAATTCTCAAAATCATGCAACAGGTAGGGATGCCAACCTTGTTCGATTGGCTTAAGCATTATCTTGGCTTGGGGGCATATAGTTTTTGCGATCTAATTAGCCCACCGCTAGAATCAGCGATCGGCAACCTCCTCCCCGAACAACAATATCGGTTGCAAAGTCGGATCGATGCATGGCACTACGGTTCGGGCAGTGATTATAGCTGTCGCTAATTGTAGGACATAAACCTCAAGAATTGACTGGCGACGCTTCGCGCCGCCAGTCAATTCTTGGGGTTTGATTTGTCCTAAGTCAAGTGACTGTAGCTATATAGCTATCCTAAATCATTTGTAGATTTTGGGGTTTGTGGAAGCGCACCCCTTTGGGGTGCGCTTCCACAAACCATTTAGGATTGCTATATCAAAGAAATGACAGCCCACCAAGCTAAGGAACATATTCACTATTCTAAAGGTCATACCTAATTGGGTATAAATGTAATTACAGCAATTATTGAGCAGATGAACCGCAAGGAAATTTTTGAAAGCCTTGCTTTGCAAGGCTTTCAAAAATTTCCTTGGTTTGAGCGCAAAGCGCGGTAAAACACTTAAAGCCTTAGAGTCGATTCTTGTTCACAGCCAATAGTAAAGATTTGTTTTTGCACCTAGTAATACCAATTCACGAAAGTGTGATAACACTTTTGTGAATTGAAAAACAAACCCAGTAAGGTTTTGAGATTCCCAAAATGGCAACGCCATTTTGGGAATTGATATAACTTGATGAGAGGACAAAGCACTGTAATCTAGCCTGTGACGGGATGGAAACTCTATACTAAAGAGCAGCTATAAGGAGCAAGACTCATGTTGCAAATTCGATTGGGCTTAATGGCTGCATTGGCAAGCCTTACAATGCTTGGATGCTCTAATCAGGATGCATCAAATTCTTCGCCTTCCCCAAGTAATGCCCAGACCTCCACTAGTCCTAAGCCCGTAGCGGCATCTCCGACTAAATCTCCAGAAACACAAAAGCCGATCGCTGAGGCCCCCAATAATACACCACCAAAAGCGATCGCCATTGGTGATATCAAAGATCTTGAAGACAATAGCGTTTGCGGGAAATCGAAAGTTACCTATGCTTACGGCGAGACTTCTAATTATCGAATATATATTTGTGCCGATGCCAAAGAACCCGATCGCCCACGTTATTATGTCAGCCGTAACAAAGATGGGAGTGGTGGTTTAAATCTAGAAGCGACAAATTATAACCCTCAAAAAGAGGGGGCAATTGAGTTTAATAATGATGGTTACATATATACACTCGAAGCCCCAACCACCCAAAATCCTGAGCCTGTGATGCGAGTAACTTTCCCCAGTCGCAAACTAACAGAAGAGCAATTACTCAGATATCTTGCGCGAAATAATACGAAGCCAACTGGCTCGAATGCTAGTTCTGAACCATTGCAATATGTATTACAAAATCGCGAACGCCTTGGAATTTGTAAAGATAGTTTTCAAGATGGGGATACGCAGAAAGGGATGGGTTCTAAAGCTTTCCCTATCTCAGACAAAAAATATTTAGTGCAAATTCAATGCTCGCTCGCCGCCTATCAAGGGGTTTTTGAATATGTCCTATGGAGTGATGAATCGCCAAAACCAAGGGTTGTTTCCCTTGACTTTGATATTTTTCAAGAGCCTAAAAATGGCGAAAAGCCTAAACGAGTTACCGAACGGGCGATTGTGGGAATGCCTCGACTTAATCTACGATCGCAGACCATGACCAATTTCACTAAGTTTCGTGGGGTCGGCGATTGTGGCTCATCAGCGATTTATAAACTAGAAGGCGATCGCATGGTTTTACAGGAATATCGAGCCAAATATGCCTGTGATGGCAAATATGTCCCCGATTTCCCAATTATCTATCCTTAACCTCATCTAAAACCTGCGGCGCACGCGCAGCGTGCGCCGCAGGTTTTAGGGTTTTATATTTAATTACAGCGCTTTGCGCTCAAACCCAAACCAAGGAAATTTTTGAAAGCGTTGCTTTGCAACGCTTTCAAAAATTTCCTTGTAGTTCGTTTGATCGGTAATTGCTTTAACTTCAGTTCTGGTTAAGCTGGCAAATTTCAAAAGCCCAAAAGCAAAAGCCTTGCTACGCAAAGCTTTTGCTTTTGGGCTTTAAGAAAGGGTTTGCGTAGCAAACCCTTTCTTAAAGCTCGTTGCCTAAGCGATATTAGGGGAATTCATACTTAGCCGTAACGAGTCGGAACTTGCCACTTTGCGGATCTTCAAGGGGTTTAAATTTATATTCCTTAGCCGTCTCCTTGGCAATATCATCTAACTCTTTAAATCCACTGGACTTTAAATAGAGTTTCTTAACCTTACCGCTAGGATCAACCAGCCACATAAATATGACCGAGCCACTCTTTCCCGCCACACTAGACACCTTGGGGGCGATCCATTCCACTCCTTTTTCTCTTTCGGGGCCAGTTGCTGATATTAATTTCCCCTCAGGAACAATCCTTGTATTGATAACCGCTTGTTTTGATAATAAATCGATAAATTGTTGGTCATTGGTGGGATAAGGCGATGAAATGTTGACGATCTCCGCTTCATTGCGATCGCCATTATTAGAATTCGAGGCAACTAATCCTTGTGATCCTTGTGAGTTAATGGGAGTTTTAGTTGGCTTCGTATTGGGATTGTTTTGCGGAGGTGACGTAGGCGAAGTTGGTTGATTTTTGATGCCCCCATTTTGAAATTCAGGCTTCAAATTACTATTATTGGTCGTTTTAGGTGGGGGATTGCTGTTATCGATCTGTCCCGATGCGGTAAAGCGAGAGGGAGGATTGGTGGGGGGAGTCGATACGCGAGGTTGGGTTTTTACCGATTGTTCGGGCTCTCTGGTGTATTTGGAGAGGGGCGAAGTTGACATGCCCGAAAAATCGGAGGATAACGGGGGCAAATCTTCTAAATTATCTGGGGAATTTAGATCCAACGAGGTTAAAGGTGAATTAAGTGATGTATTGGGAAATGAATTGAGGGGCGTGCCAATTTTATTGGGAATAGGCTTGACAAATAGGTTGCTGAAGAGAGATTTGTTTGGTGAGGTAATAGGTGATTTGGGTGGTAATTTGACAACGGGAAGCGTTGAGACGACTACTGGTTCTGGGGTGGTCTCGGTCTTTTTAAGTGGATTTGGTGTAATAAATGCAAAAGCAGCATGAATTCCAAGAGAGCCAGCTACAAGTACCCAAAAGGGATATTTGACAGCGAGTTTACCTGCCTTATGGGTAAATTTAAGGATGGAACTATGCAGTGTAGATATCTGCGTGCGCTTCATCTCAGGTTGATTGGTTTGACTTACAGTTAGGTCGCTTAGGTCACTCTTCGGTTCGGTTGGCAACATGGATTTTTGTAAGTAGTTAAAATTTCTTGAATAGCGATAGCCACTTAAAGTTAATACATAAAAACCAAGCATAGCGTTGCGGTGCAAAGCACCATACATGCATTTTGGAATTGTCTTAACATCACTGACTACCGCTATACTTATTTGCTTTTTTGGTGGAAACCGAGCTGGAAATGACGAAAATGACTAAGATCGCAATAACTAAGATCGTGATGTGGCGATCGCCACCCGATTTCCCGCAATTGCTCTTAATTCTGATAGACGACTAATCACAATTTGATAGGAGACATTGGAGTCATCGGCACTAAGTACAACCATTCCCTTGCTAGAGATTGCTAAGAATCTACTAATATCTTGGGCTAATTGGGAGGAAGAGATAAATTTCCCATCCTTTAGCATTTGTCCCGAAGGATCGAGGGTGATTACAAAAACATCTTCTGGCTTTAGCCCTTCTGAGTTTGATTCGCCCTTAGTATTGCGATCGCTAATGGGTAAATCGACCCCAATGCGACTGGGCACGGTAAGGGCGGCGGATAACAGAATGAAAAACGCCAGAATTGAAAATACTACATCTAGCAATGCAGTCAGATTAATTTCAGCGTTGGCAGATGTTGGGTATTTTTTGCGAAGTTTCATAAATCAACGATGCTCATATCCATGGGACGTATTTATGGCTAGATTGTTTCTTGAGGTTTGGTGTAATTTACTTCGACAAGGGTGTGAACATTGCCACGAGGACTGAAATCGCCTTTGACATTAATTCTAAGAGGATCGCTAGCTTTTACAAAATCATCCAAAATCTGATTTACGGCTTCTTCGTGGGAGATGAAGCGATCGCGATAGCTATTGATATACAGCTTAATCGCTTTTAGCTCGACCAATAACAGGTTTGGGGTATAGGTAATGTGAATGGTGGCAAAGTCGGGATAGCCTGAAAATGGGCACTTACAAGTATATTCGGGAAGAGTAAGTTGGATGTTATAGTCTCTGCCAATTCTAGGATTTGGGAAAGTAGTGAGCGTTGCTTCTGCGATCGCTTGTTCGCCGTACTTAACAGTCATATCTGCTCTGAAATAAAAATAAAATTGTGGAGGATGAAATAGCGAAAGATTCGCTTTCTTCTTCTAGCGTAGCAAATTTAATCAGCAAAAAAGAGTGGCGCAACGCGCCACTCTTTTTTTTGAGGGATTTTTACTTTCACTCAAATAAAATGAAGCAATAATTAGTTCGGCATAATTAAAAACCAGAGAGCATACCTCCCCGCGTAGCGGGGAGGTATGCTCTTCTAGGTTTTTAATTCACCGCAATGTTGACACATTTCAATAAGTTGCGATACCGCGTCGCAAGTATCTGGGCAGCTTCATTGTTTATTTTTAATGTTTTTTGACATCATGGGGTTGAATTACCCCATAACCACCATGATTTCGTTCATAGACAACGTTGATTTCCCCTGTATCAGCATTGCGGAAAACATAGAAATCATGGTCGATTAACTCTAGACGCTCTAGAGCCTCATCAACGGATAGGGCGGGCATGGCAAAATACTTATTTCGCACAACTTGAGAAGGTAATTCAACCACCCGATTGTCGTTTGGCAATGGTAAAGGAGGTTGTTCTAGTACTGCAACACTAGTTTTTGCCGCCGTTCGCTCGGTCTTGCGCTCCTTAAATTTACGCAACTTACGTGAGATTTTGTCAGCTACTAAATCGATGCTGGCATACAAATTCTCACTCTTCTCCTCAGCGCGGATCACCGATCCATTGGCGTACACTGTTACTTCTGCCGATTGACTAGAAGCAATGCGAGGGTTACGAGCCACTGAGAGATGGACATCCACCTCGGTCGTTAATGCTTGGAAATGGCTCACCGCTTTGTCGATCTTTTGCTCGACATATTCGCGGATGGCTTCCGTGACTTCAATATTCTTGCCTTGAATTACAAGTTTCATCTTTATAACCTCGCTTCTGAGTTCCAAATCAGCCAAAATAAAGTTGTGGCGCGTAATCTTGTTTTAATTACCCCATTACGCCGAATAGCTGATTTGGCTATGTGATCACCATAACACTTTGCTAGGGTCAGTAAGCCAACTTTGATGTACTTCTTAACGTAGATTTAATAACCAAATTCGATGTTTTTCAAGCTACAGCCGCGAAAACCGCTAAATCTAAAAATCAGAGATCAACTTGACCAGCCAAATCTGTACAAATAACTTCAAACAAGGTTGCTACTTATCACTTACGATTGGCATTGTGTATCGCCTGTTTTAAGCTATTCACATCTAAGCTATTTAGAAAAAGCAAAGTGAGGTTCGTATGAGTTCGGCTGTGGAACTGTGGCAACGTTATCAAGACTGGCTGTACTACCACGTAGATTTGGGTATCTATGTGGATATCAGTCGGATTGGATTTACGCCAGACTTTATAACACAGATACAACCTAAGTTTGTCAAGGCTTTTGCAGATATGAAAGCCCTAGAGTCGGGCGCGATCGCTAATCCTGATGAGCAACGTATGGTTGGACATTACTGGTTGCGATCGCCTGAACTCGCCCCTACAGAAGAATTACGTCGAGATATTACGGAAACCATCGATCGCATTGAAGATTTCACCCAAAAAGTCCATGCTGGGGACATTCATCCACCGACCGCCGATCGCTTTACCGACATTCTGTCCATTGGCATTGGTGGATCGGCTCTAGGACCCCAATTTGTTGCCCAATGCTTTGCTAAGGCGGATGTGCCCCTCAAAATTAGCTTTTTGGATAACTCCGATCCCGATGGGATCGATTTAGTGCTCGATCTATTAGGCGATCGCCTTAGCACCACCTTAGTTTTAGTTATCTCTAAGTCTGGGGGCACGCCTGAAGCCGCTAATGCGATGAAAGAAGTTGAATTTGCTTTTCAAAAAGCAGGGTTAGACTTTGCCAAGCAAGCCATTGCGATCACAGGGGTTGGTAGTGCTTTGGAGAAATATGCGATCGGTCATAATTGGCTCGATCAATTTCCCATGTACGACTGGATTGGTGGTAGAACCTCAGAACTATCGGCTGTTGGTTTGCTACCTGCTGCTTTGCAAGGTATTAATATTCGCGAAATGTTGCGTGGCGCAAATTTAATGGATGCGGCTACCCGCAACGAAGATATGCGCCACAATCCCGCTGCCTTGCTTGCTATGGCATGGTACTTTGCGGGCAATGGTAAAGGCGAAAAAGACATGGTAGTCCTCCCCTATAAGGATCGACTTCTACTTTTTAGCCGTTATCTGCAACAACTAGTAATGGAATCTCTTGGTAAAGAAAAAGATCTCGATGGCAATACCGTATATCAGGGGATTGCCGTCTATGGAAATAAGGGTTCTACCGACCAACATGCCTACGTACAACAGTTGCGTGAAGGCGTTCCTAACTTTTTTGCAACTTTCATCGAAGTTCTGCAAGATTCCGCCAAGACTCATCCTGAAGTTGAAGAAGGTGTGGTTACAGGTGATTACTTGTTAGGGTTTCTCCAAGGAACTCGCAGTGCCCTCTATGACAATGGTAGAGACTCAATTACAGTGACGATCCCCGTGGTATCCGAACTGACGGTCGGTGCATTAATTGCCCTATACGAGCGGGCGGTGAGCTTCTATGCTTCCCTAGTCAATATCAATGCTTACCATCAGCCTGGAGTCGAGGCGGGTAAGAAAGCTGGCGCAAAAGTCCTTGCTTTGCAAAAGAAACTCGTTGACACCTTGCGATCGTCAACCGTATCTCTTTCATTACAAGAGATTGCTGTCAAAATAGACGCTCTAGAGGAAATTGAATCTCTTTATCACATTGCTCGGCATCTTCATGCCAATTGCAAAATTCTATTTGAAGGCGACTTATCTAAGCCCATGACTCTAAAATTGATGTTGATCCCTCAATAGGTTGGGTTTTAGCCCTATCAAGCCCTGTAGCGCACGCTGCGCGTGCGCTACAGGGCTTGGGATTTTATATTTAATTGCGCCTAGCTACTTAATACCAATTCGCGAAAATATGACAACACTTTTGTGAATTAAAAACTAAATCTAGTAAGGGTTTTCAAGTTAAGAAATGGCTACGCCATTTCTTAACTTGGTATTAGAACAAAATTAAAAACCAGAGTAGTGTTGCCGCGCGGAGCGCGGCAACACTATTCTGGTTTTTATGTCTTGATAAAGTTGGCGGCAGCTATAAAGGCTGCGAGATTACCATTTCTTAAGTTTTTCAAGCAGCATTGTCACTTCTACGAAAGAATCTGTAAGAATATGACTTCTTACGTTTTATTCAGCTACAGAGGTTAAATGTGAAGAAAATTTTGCTTTTCTTTAGCGAACTTAATAATAGCGATCTTGACTGGTTTGTCCAGAAAGGAAAGAGAGAGACGATTCCGCCCGATCGCCTATTGATTCGAGAAGGTCAAATCAGCGAAGCTCTGTATATTGTGGTGAATGGCTCGTTTAGTGTTGCCATTGAATCACAGGATAAAAAAGAGCTCGCCAGAATTTCTGAAGGTGAAATCGTTGGTGAAGTATCTTTTATCGATACGAGACCACCGCTTGCTAGCGTGAGATCGTTAGAGGAGAGCGTAGTGCTATCGATTCCCAGAGTGCAGCTTTTATCGAAACTACAGCAGGATACAAATTTTTCGTCAAGATTTTATCGCGCGATTTGCCTTTGTGTTTCCGATCGCCTCCGTGGCACTGTCAGTAGACTCGGCTATGGCTACGATCTCGATGGGTTAGAGGCTCATCTTGGCGGATTCAGTCAGTCGATGATCAGTAACCTAGAACTTGCCGAAGCCAAGTTTAATTGGTTGATTAAAAATGTGCGGGCAAGTTAGCACAAGTTAGTTTTAAATGCTCAAATCAAGAGGCTCTAGACAATATAGCGATCGTGATTTGAGCGGTTGCCGTTGATTAAAAAACTTGAAAAATAGTAACGCCGAGAATAGCTTCAACAACAGTAGCAACTACTAGCCCCGTCCAAAATCTTCCAGCAGCTCTGCTAAATCCAAGGGCACTATCTTCACGGCTGGCGGTAAAAAATAGTGACCAAGCTTGGGTTTCGCTAAGGCGTGCAAATTGATTGAAGTCTTCACGAAAAGCGATGGGTTTGAAAAGATTATCGCCGCTAAAATCAAATTTGGTTTCCATACATTTCTCCTTGAGATGCGAAATTGTTTAACAATTTGCTTTTTATTTGATGGAATTATCTTAACAATTGTTTACAATTGAAGGCAATCGCTCTTAAGGAGAGTCTAGGAATTTCGCAAGATATAGCCCTCAAGATATAAATCTCAAGATATAGCAACGTAAGGGTGAAGCCCAAATAAAAGTGGCGGCGCGAAGCGCCGCCACTTTTATTTGTTTGTTTAATACCAATTTACGAAAGTGTGATAACACTTTAATGAGATTTACGCAATGAGAGCAATTTTGACTAAGGACTAAGTTGCTTCGACACGCATCAAAACTTGACCATATTCAACTGGTTGGGAATTATCTACGAGAATTTCCACAATCTTGCCAGAAGACTCCGATTCGATTTCATTCATCAACTTCATCGCCTCAATAATACAGACAGTGCTGCCTTTTTTGACGGTATCGCCAATCTCGACAAACGGTGCATCATCGGGGGATGGAGAGCGATAGAATGTGCCAACCATTGGCGAAGTTATTTCTATCAGCTTTTTAGTAGGAAGAGAATCAGCGATCGTAGGTGTTGGAGCTACAGGACTCGTCGGTGGATTTTCGATCGCCGTAGTTGTCGCTGGTGCTGCGGTGATGGCAGCAGGAACTTGTGGTGCAGTTACCATCCTAGTTTCGCTTTTGCGAATACTCAAACGAACATCGCCTGATTCTAGCGTTAATTCGGTAATATCCGTCTTATTTAGAATCGTGACTAGCTCACGTACTTGTTCTAAGCTAAATTCCACCTAATTTTCACGCCCCAAATACGTGTCTTCACGAGTATCAATCTTAATGCGATCGCCAATATTCACAAATAACGGAACATTAATCGATGCGCCAGTTTCTACCTTAGCGGCTTTGCTGCCGCCAGTTGCCGTATCACCTTTGAGTCCAGGATCGGTTTCGATAACCTCTAATACGACTGTGTTAGGTAATTCAACCTCAATCACCCGCTCGCCCCAACGCACGACATTAACTTCCATGCCTTCCTTGATATATTTGACACGGCTGCCGATCTGAGCAGTAGTCAAATTCGCTTCTTCATAGCTCTGCATATCCATAAAGACATAATCATCACCGTCTTTATAGGTATGCTGCATGGAGCTTTTTTCTAGAACCGCTTGAGGAACCATTTCCCCAGCTCTGAAGGTTCTTTCTAAGTTTTTACCTGTCATGGCGCTTTTTAGGGTGGTGCGTACAAATGCCGAACCCTTACCAGGCTTTACGTGTAAGAATTCCACTACACGCCAGACTTCGCCATCAAGTTCAATTGTTACGCCGGGTCGAAAATCGTTACTAGAGATCATTGCAGATTGAGTAATAGCCAAATGTAATTTTAGCCTAGCGATGTAACCTTTGCGACAAAAACAAATAAAAAACCAGAAGATGAGTGGCGGTGCTTTGCGCCGCCACTCATCTTCTGGTTTTGCGTTCGCTAGTTTTGTCAAACTTTCGTGAATTAAAGCCCAAAATCAGTGGCAATGCCCAAAAATTTCTCTGGGTTTTAGGCAAGCTCAAAGCGCTGTAGAGAAAATTGCTATAGAATTGAGTTTTTAGAGGAGCGATCGTCCTATGTCAGTAAAAAAACAGTTTAGTAGTTTTGATGAATTACTAAAAAGTTCAGAAGCACCTATTTTGGTAGATTTTTATGCGCCTTGGTGTGGTCCTTGTCAATTGATGACGGGGATTTTGGATAGGGTGAGCGAAACTATGAAAGATAAGGTACAGATTGTGAAGATCAATACTGATAACTATCCCGATCTAGCCTCTCAATATCGGGTTTTTGCTCTACCAACTTTAGTTTTATTTAAAGATGGCGAACCCGTTGACCGAGTTGAGGGCGTAATTCAAGCCGATCCACTCTGCGATCGCATAGAGCATTACTTATAGCTGCCGCCAACTGTATCAGGACATAAACCAAAGAGAGTTGCCGCGCTCCGCGCGGCAACTCTCTTTGGGGTTTTGATTTTGTCCTAATAAAACTGGCGGCAGCTATATAAGCTACTCCAGAGCTAAAAATGGTATAGCCATTTTAGTTTTAGAAATCCTTAAGAGGTCTGGGGGGCAATTTACGAAAGTGTTGTCACACTTTCGTAAATTGGGATAAAAAAGAGTCGGCACTTAGTGCCGACTCTTTTTTATAGATTAGGATCGATTCCTAATTCGCGTAACTTTGCAGCCAATGCTTCAGCACGTTGATATTCTCTTTCAGCACGCATACGTTCTTGCTCAGCACGCATACGTTCTTGCTCAGCTTTTTCAGCATTCCACAAGAGCAGGTTGCCATCTTTGTCCCACAATCTTAGCCAGCAGGTGGTAGTGAGCATTCTTGTTCCTGACCATACGCCAAGAAACAAATTTAACTCGGCTATCCATACGCGACCATGCTCATCCTTGGGTTGAATCACGTAATAGCCATTTTGCAAAACTCTTACTTCAAGATTTTGGACATAGGGATCGTAGGTGACATAGACAGGAACCTGCAAAATCTGCTCATAGAAATAAAGCTTGCCGTAGGGTGGCGTGGAGCGCACTGAAAACTCGCCGCCATCAGTATCAGATAAAAACTCCATAACAATACTGACAGCACTACCTTCACGGTATGGCGTATAGCTGCGGCGAATTACGCCTTCATCACTGGGATAAACATGAGGAACATATAGCCAATCTGGAGCTTTGACCACAATTTGTTTGTTGACTGTGGCTACTAAGCCAAAGTTAGAGGCTATAAGAGCATTAGCCCCAATTAGATTGGCGGCAACTAGCGCTTCGGTAAGAGCCGCCGCTAATAATGGTTGTTGTTCATTTTCCACGGGATCGTCTGGTAAAACATAGTCTGCGGGTAGTGGTTCCCAATTAATTGGGGGGTTGGTGGCGATCGCATTAACTGGAATGACCATAACTTGACCTCTGGTGATAAGGACTTAATTAGACGAGGCAACTTCCTAGATCTGCTAGCAGTTCGTCACGGTGTAAATTACGTCCAATGATCACTAGCTGGTTATTGATTGATTTACCGCGATCATCGGTTTTGAGTTCATAGCGTTTGCCGCTAAGCTGAAATACATAGCGATTGTCAATATTGGCAAAATTCAAGATTCCTTTGGCCCGAAATACATCTACAGGTAGCTTTTTATCAAGGAAGTTTTGAAATTTGTCGAGATCGAAGGGGCGATCGCTTTGAAATGAGATCGAAATAAACCCATCGTTTTCTAGGTGATCGGAATGGTGATGATGGTCATGGTGATGATGCTCGTGATTACATTCGGGATCATGGCAATGTTCATGGGTGTGAGCATCGCCATGATCGTGATGGGCGTGATCGTGATGGCTGTGATCATGGCTAGCCTGTTGGGTCGAGGCGATCGCTGATTGGTCGATCTGGATATCAAGAATTAATGGCAAGGGCACAACTCCTAATTGCGATCGCAAAATTCTTGCTTTAGGCTTAGTTTTATTGATGTAAGTTTCAAGATCTTGCAGCTTTGTTTCGGAAACTAGATCGGTTTTATTCAAAATAATGATGTCGCCATACATAATTTGGGAGTAGGCGGCATCACTATTGAAATGCTCAGCGGTAAATGCTTCAGAATCAACTACAGTCAAGATCGAATCGAGGCGAGTTAAGTGTTGTAACTCCGTCCCCAAAAAGGTTAAGGCAATTGGTAAGGGATCGGCAACGCCTGTAGTTTCGACGATCATGTAGTCAATGCGATCTCCTCTTTCGAGAACTTTGTAAACAGCATCAACCAGCCCATCATTAATGGTGCAGCAAATACAACCATTGCTCAGTTCCATCATGTTCTCATCAACTGAGATCAGCAACTGGCTATCGATATTGATATCCCCAAATTCATTTACTAAAACCGCAACCTTTAAATCCTGTTGGTTTTGTAAAATGTGGTTGAGCAAAGTGGTCTTACCACTTCCTAAAAAACCTGTAATGATTGTAACTGGCATTCCCCGTTTGGGGATATCCACATCAATAGCCTTGGGTGCAACTTCTTGTGTAGTAATGCGATCGGCGGAAGTGGGCATGGACTTTGCATAGAAATAACTGTAACCACCATTTTATAGCCTTTCCCAGTAGTTATGTCCTCAGAACCGCAAAGATGAGTAGCGACGCGAAGCGTCGCCACTCATCTTTGCGGTTGTCATATAGCTACAGTCACCTGACTTAGGACAAATCAAACCCCAAGAATTGATTGGCGGCGCGAAGCGCCGCCAATCAATTCTTGGGGTTTATGTCCTAGTACACTTGGCGACAGCTATACAATGCAAAAGCGCAATCCAAAAGCATAATCCAAAAGCGCAATCCAAAAGTGCTAGGTCTCAATTTTGACATTTACTTTTAGAGTTTTATATTCTAAGTTTAATGAGCTATAGCTATACTTAGCACGGATCGCCATGTCAGTTTCAGAATCTCGCATTGTTCCTTGTATTGAAGATATTCTCGCATCCTTAGAAGTCCGCTTTGAATTAGAGGAATCTAGTCATAAATTGCCCCTAACGCGATCGCTAGAGAAATGTTTATGGTTTGCTGAGGCTAATAAGTACGCCGATCTGCATGAATTGCTCAAGCAAGAGGCTTATGGCTACAGCAATCCTGCCCCTAACTATCGATATGTACAGTTAAGCTACTTTGATGCTGGCGGTCAGATGGTTAAGGGTTTGAGTCAGTACAGTAGTTATCCTTTGGTCACTGGCGTTAATAAATTGGAACTACACCTAAAAAACGGACTGACATTAATGTTGCCCAAGCAAATTTTGGCTTTCTTGTCGAAAGTCTCAGGTCGTGAGGTAGATACGGGCTATGTCTCGC
The DNA here is from genome assembly GCF_006861605.1 of Pseudanabaena sp. UWO310. NCBI lineage: Bacteria > Bacillati > Cyanobacteriota > Cyanophyceae > Pseudanabaenales > Pseudanabaenaceae > Pseudanabaena > Pseudanabaena sp. UWO310. The sequence goes on from NZ_SELU01000017.1 coordinate 61,254, forward strand.
CATCAGCAATCAGTAACCTTTTGGATATTATTCGCCATGAAATCGCTAGTGAAATCACCCAAAAATTTCCCAAAGGACAAACTAACTAAATCCATTCAAGCTTTAGTGATGGCATTAATCTTTGTAGATTTTTGAGGGATTTTCCTTGCCAAGGTATGACTTCAGAGCCTTGAACGATGATACTAATAGTCTCTTTTTGCCGAACCTTGATCACAAACTTAGATAAAATATTAATACCTGAACTATTTAGAAATTCTAATTGACAGAGATTTAGTTTGATTTTTTTGGGAGGTTCTTCCAGTGATTTTTCTAAAACTTGAACGATGGGTGCATATTCCTCCGTACCCGCTAAACGTAACGAACCTTGACAATAGATAGCCATTTCTGAGGGTTCATACCAAACGCGATAATCGTCTCCTTTCACTTCCATTCTTTCTCTTCTCCTAATACTTCCTAATACAAAAATCCAATTAATCTTTTCTAAAAAAATTCCTAAAACAATTCCTAAAACAATTCCTAGTTTATGCGCTGAAGATATAGCTAGATTGGTAACTGTATCATTGTAGTGACCATAACTATATCTATGTTATTTGGAGACTGTTCAAACTTCCATCCTAAAACTGCTTCATAGTCCATGATCATTGTCAAATAGCCAAGCCCTGAACTTGACTCATTATCGTTGTCAACGCTTTTTTCGACTTGATTGATGTACATTTCACCAATGTCACTAGTGGTGAGTTCTTGTAGGTACGATTGGAAGTTGGCGATCGCATCTTGGTGGACGGAGTTTTTGGATAAAAATATGAGGCGATCGCTAAACAAATGGACTTCTAGATTAACTGGTTGCCCCGCAGTTTTATCGCTATACTTCATTGCATTTTCCAGCAATTCGTTGGCAACAAAACTAACGGCAGAACGAATTTCTGTTTGTTTATTTAAGGCTGCACTAGTATCACCTGGAAAAAAATTCTTAACATAATCTCCCAAAAAGTCAGCCGAAAGCCCATTTGTCTTCCATCGTAGCTGAATTGGCAATGAGGATGGCGAAAATCCCAGAACTAAAAATTCGCTTCTTTCCGAAAAGTCTTCTGTAAATTCTCCAAATATTTGCGCCATAATTAACGCCATTTTTACTGCTTTTATAGTTGTTCGGCTCTTTCAAGAGTTTGCATATTTGACAAAGCCTTAATAAACCTATGCTCTCTTTTACTATGTTTAGGGACAGGATGCAACCTCATAAGGAGCTAAGGCATAATTAAAAACATGGGCGGTAAGCTCTTATTAAACCCCTAAGGATGAGTGGCGGTGCGAAGCACCGCCACTCATCCTTAGAGTTGTTGCTATAAAATTGGAAAACTAACTGTAAAAATAACCATAAAACTAAATGTCTGACCAAAGCGCTCAAAATGACATTCACGATCGCGGCGATCGCGGCGATCGCTCAGGCGAGCAGTGGTTTATCTGTAAACGCGATACAGGTATATGTGAAATTATTAAGGCTGACAATAAGGAAAGTATTGCTAATTCTGTTGAAACTTGGGGTGGTTTTGCCTCGCAAGGTGAAGCGATCGCTAAACGGATCGGGCTCATCCGTGCGGGAAAATGCCAACCGCTTTAGATAAGTAGCTAGGCGCAAGTAAATATAAAAACCAAAAACCTGTGGCGCAGCTTGCGCCACAGGTTTTTAATCTGGATCTTAATTATGCCCAGCTACTTAGCAGGAACAGATGGCATGAAGATGGCGCTATTGATGATATTCGATAAACTTTTAAAAGCCTTGCTTTGCAAGGCTTTTAAAAGTTTATCGATGTAGCCATGAGGCGGTAGTATAATACGGGACTACTTTTGTGGGAATTTTTACGTCATGATATCCGTTTCCGCTCGATTTGAAGAACTGCGAGCTAAAGGTCAAGCCGCGCTGATTCCATTCATTACGGCTGGCGATCCTAACTTAGAGACAACAGCCAAGGCTTTGCGGGTTTTGGATCGAAACGGCGCGGACATGATTGAGTTGGGTGTGCCCTATTCCGATCCCCTAGCAGATGGTCCCGTAATTCAGGCTGCGGCAACTAGGGCTTTGCAAAAAGGGACAACCCTTGAAAAGGTTTTGGATGTGGTTAGAACGGTTGCGCCCGAACTCCGATCGCCCATTATTTTATTTACCTACTACAACCCGATTTTAAATATTGGGGTGGAAAAATTTTTACAAACGATCTATGAGGCTGGAGTCCGAGGGTTAGTCGTTCCCGATCTGCCGCTGGAAGAATCCCATGTTTTGCTGGAGCCAGCCCAAAAAGCAGGTATCGAGGTGATTTTATTGATTGCTCCGACCAGCCCTCCCGATCGCTGTGCGGCGATCGCCGAAAAGTCTCAGGGCTTTATTTATGTGGTGAGTGCCACGGGGGTCACAGGAGTTCGTACCGAGGTTGCTAAGGGGGTGAAGACGATGATCGAGCAGCTCAGAGTAATTACGGATAAACCAATCGCTGTTGGCTTTGGCATCTCCCAGCCCGAACATGCTAAGCAGGTCATTGATTGGAATGCGGATGGAGCGATCGTCGGTAGTGCGATGGTGAAGAAGTTGGCTGAGCCTGATGGCGGACTCCATGCGATCGCGGAACTTTGCAAAACTCTTAAACAATCTATCAGTAGAGATTAGGAGTTAGAGATTAAGGCTTATGAATATTTTGATCGGTGTGGGCATTGCGATCGCGGGCTTAGGTGGCTTTGTCCTCTTTCTCTGGCTTTTGTTTGAATGGCAATACAAAACTCGCCAAGGCAACTTGCTAGAGTTTGACAGCGGGGTTTGGCAATTTCTGACCTATGAGCCAGAGCATTATCGTTTGGAATTACTTCTAACCGCGACCAATCACACCCGCAATCTTGATGTGTTTTTGGTAGAAGTAAATCCTATACTGTCTCTGCTATCCAGCGATAATCTCGACGAAATCCATAGTAAGGTACAACTGCGATCGCGCCATCCCAATACGGGCAGTCGTAATGATAACTATTGGGAATCCTATATTGTCAATCCCAACCAGAGCACAGGAGTAGAGATTCAGATCGACCTGAGCGGCAAAAATCTCGAAGAACTGAAAACTGCATGGGTACGGGTTGGCTACACCATCTATGGTCCCGCTGGACGCGAAGAAAAAATTAAACACTGCATTATCCCCTTACAGTTTCCCGATGCAAATCAAAGGGAACGCTGGCGACCAACCCCCGATGCGGATGTATTGCCAATTCGCACTCATATTCTTTCTGCTGGAGATAATCCTGTAGAAGTCATGCAAAGGTATGTGATGAGCCATGCCCAAGCTGGAGATATTGTGACGATCGCCGAAACCCCGATCGCGATTATGCAGGGTAATTTCTATCATCCCAGCGATATTAAGCCTCAGTGGTTAGCCAAGCGCCTTTGTTATTACTTTAAAAGTACCTCTAGCCTTGCCACCGCCTGCGGTTTGCAATCCTTAATCAATGAGTCGGGTGCATGGCGTGTTGCCTTTGCCTTTGTCGTCGGTTCGCTGGCTAAGGCAATATTTCGCGTACCTGGAGTGTTTTATATGCTTGCGGGAGAGCAGGCGCGATTGATTGATGACGTGACTGGTACTTTGCCCCCCTACGATCAATTTATTGTCTTAGGTCCTAAAAATCCTCAAGCAGTAGTCGATGAAATTAAAGCTGGGACGGGACTAGAAGCAGCGATCGTGGATGTCAACGATCTACGGCGGGTTAAGGTCTTAGCTTCTACGTCAGGAGTATCCGAAAACTTGCTCAATCAAGCTCTATTAATGAACCCTGCGGGTAATGCCGCCGAACAAACACCAATAGTTTTAATTCGCCCCAATACGCCTACCTAACGTCAGTTCGTGTTATACCAAATCACAAAATGGCGTAGCCATTTTGTGATTTTAAAACCCTTACTGGGTTTGGTTTTCAATTCCCAAAAGTGTAGCCACACTTTTGGGAATTGGTATTAAGTGGGTAAATTTTAAAAGCCCAAAAGTAAAAGCCTTGCTAAGCAAGGCTTTTACTTTTGGTTTTGAGAGAGGGTTTGCGTAGCAAACCCTTTCTCAAAACCCGTTTTATCCCAAAGCTCAAAATGGCTACGCCATTTTGAGCTTTGGGATTATAAATACAAATAAAAAACGGTGCTTCGCACCGTTTTTTATTTGTATTTACGGCAGTTTAGGATATTGGCGAAAATTGGGTTTGCGCTTTTCTAGAAAAGCCTGTTTGCCCTCCTGTGCCTCTTGAGTCATATAAAACAACAGGGTGGCATTTCCCGCCAACTCCTGAATTCCCGCTTGTCCGTCGCAATCGGCATTAAATGCAGACTTGAGACAACGAATCGCCAGAGGGCTCTTGTCTAAAATTTCCTGAGCCCATTGGATGCCTTCAACTTCCAATTTTTCGATGGGTACAACCTTATTGACTAAACCCATTTCTAGGGCTTCTTGGGCATCGTATTGACGGCAGAGATACCAAATTTCTCGTGCTTTTTTCTGACCGACGAGTCTGGCTAGATAAGATGCGCCAAAACCGCCATCAAAGCTGCCTACCATTGGTCCCGTTTGACCAAAAATAGCATTATCAGCGGCGATCGTCAGATCGCAAACGACATGTAGTACATGACCGCCGCCGATCGCATAGCCAGCAACTAGAGCAATTACGGGTTGAGGCATCGTGCGAATGAGTCGTTGCAGGTCGAGTACGTTCAAACGCGGCACGCCAGACTCGGAAATATAGCCACCATCACCACGCACTTTTTGATCGCCCCCCGCACAAAAAGCATATTTACCATCTGGGGCAGGTCCTGCTCCTGTCAGCAAAACTACGCCAATCTCAATATCTTCTCTAGCATCGGCAAAGGCGGCGATCATTTCCGCGATCGTTTTAGGGCGAAAGGCATTACGCACATGGGGACGATTGATCGTAATTTTGGCGATCCCATCAGCTTTGTGATAGAGAATGTCTTCAAATTCGGCGGCGAGTTGCCAGTCGGTCATGGTTTTGGAAGAAAAAAGTACAGGGATTCATCTTATCAAAAGTTATCTTATACCAAAGCTAAAAATGGCTACGCCGTTTTCAGCTTTGACCAGAATCGTTGGGGCGGCTTCGCCGCAGTCACTTGAAATGAGGACAAATCAAACCCCAAGCATTGAGTTGCGGCGCGAAGCGCCGCCACTCAATACTTGGGGTTTATGTCTAATACACTTGGCGACAGCTATAAAGTCAAAACGGTGCTGTTAAATTTTGTCAGCAATCATGTATACAGGAAATAAAGTATTAAGCTATACATGTATACATCATAGCTAGGATTGATTTCAGGAGAAGATCGTAATGATTATTGTATGGAATAGCTTTTTCTTAGGAGTTATTTCTGCTTTTGCCTGCTCTAGCTTAGCTTTGTGGGTAATGGTAATGCTTTCGTTGGGGAAATCTCCTTTGCAATTTAAGTAAAAGTGGGTACTCGAAATTTCTATGAAGCTATACGAAACTAAGGGAGAGACATTACTTTAACCGTGATGTCTTTCCTTTTATGGGTTTTACCATGACGATTGTAGAGACGATTGCTATAATTGAAGTCTCAAATTTTTTAAGTAAGGGCAAATAATGGCAACTCCCCACAGGACAAAACAGGTAAATCTTCGTTTTCCCCTGCCTTTATTAAGCCAAATCAAATCTCAAGCTGATGCAAAACAACAGGCGATCGCTGATTGGATCTTAGCTGTCGTAAGTCGCGAATTTTTACCAGCAGCAGAGCCAGCACCAGAGCCAGCGCCAGAGCGATCGCTTGTAGAGCCAGAAACAGCTCCATTTACCTTGCATCCCGAACTGCTAACCTACGTGGAAAGTAGTTTAGCGCCTTTGTATTCTCAAATTAGTGAATTGAGGACACAGTTGGGGGAGTCCAAAGCCTGATTGACCAAGGGAAATCCAGTCAGGCAAATAATTACGTCCCTCAAGAAGAGCGTTCAGATCGCCGCAATCAAGCACCTGCTGGGGTTAGTTCTTCCACTAATGCCAAACCATTATTCAATTCTTTAGCAGGCTTTGCTTTAGAGGTGGGCGATCGCTTAACGATCAATGGTGAAGAAGTAATTTTTAAAGGATGGGTCGATCAATCGCAGACCGCAATCGAGGTAAAGGCGATCGCCGATCCCTCTTCAGTCAAAAAAATTCGCGCTAAAGAAATCAAAAGCCTGTCGCGATCACAGGATCTTGATAATGCCGAGCGCTCAGCCCCAAAAGCTTCTGAACCATCGGACGATCATCGTGAAGCTCAGTCAAAAACGGCGGAAAACTTAGACCCATCTCCTCCCGAATCAGCGGCGAAGACAAGTGGCGAGGCTATTCCTAATGATCTTAGGGACAGCCCTCAACCGTCAGCGGCTAGCGATCGCCCTGAAGTACCAGAGGAAGTTATCGAAAAGCCCAAAGAACCTGAATATAACGCTTGGGAAGTTTGGACTTATTTAGAACGTCAACGGGTGAAAACCTTAAAACTGCTTAATACATTTCAGGCAGAATGGGAAGCAAATCGCTTTGTCCGTGAAGCCGAGCGCAGTGCGCCGCCTAACTTACGGGTACATTATGAAGTGCGCCCGATCTGGCTAGATGAAGAAGAAATTAAACGCTCTTATCAAAACACCGCCAGCACCCATACATCTCCTGATGATCGAGATGAGAGCCATCACGAAGAATATGAGGATGCGATCGATGTGGAGGTGGTTACAGAGTCATTGTAAAATTCTTAACAATACAAAAAATATTATTTAGATTATTTGGAGAAAATTATGGGAGAACTAGCAAATGCAATGATTCTATCGATGGTATTGATTCCCGTCGGTATTGCCTTTGGATACTTCTTACTAAAGCTACAGGGCGAAGAACAAGAAGAAGCTTAATTGTTATCTTTTTTCGTTGTCTTTTTTATAGAAGCGGGACAAAAGCGGTGCTTAGCGCCGCTTTTGTCTTTTTTAATAAAAATCTCTTAAGTAGCTAGGCGCAATTAAATATAAAATTCCGAAGTGTTGGCTCACTTCAGCGAATTGGTATAAGTAATTAAACATTGCAGGTGCACAATGACTCAATCTATCGATCGCTCCGCAACGGGAGAATTTTTATCCGTTAGCGATCTAAAAAAGTTGCATGGTTTTACCGAGGCTGCGATCGAAAAATTTTTAGGGGAATGTGATGCAAATCAGCCTAACCCTAAATCAAAAAGTACCAAACCCGTTAAGCTTTACAGTGCAGCAAGGGTAGATAAGGTTTTACATGACGAGCTATTTATTGAATGGCAAGCCAAAAAGAAAACAACGTCTTCCAAACGTAGTAAACCCGTTGAGGCAATAACCGAAGCTGTAGTTACAAATTTGGGCTTTGAGGTCTCTGAGGTAGGCAGTGAGGTTACTGAAGCGATCGCAGACAAAAAAAATCTTGCTTTTGATTTTGATTTAGGTTTAGGTGAACTAGTGACCGCCGATTGGTGCGAGTTTGCTTGGGAAGATTTTCAAGTTGAGGGCGATCGCAATTTTTCGGAAGAGGAAAAATTACATGCAGTTACTACGGTCAACAAAATGCTCGCAGCGGCTTATTGGTTTCCCCCTGATTTATTCTTCGATGCTTTTACTCAACCAATCAAGAAGGACGATCAAAACGTAAATTCCGAGTCACTAGCAAAGGATTATAAAGAAGAGATCCTTACCAAAGGATTTAAGGACATTCCGTTGGTGACTTTTATGATTCGCGATCGCCAAGACAACACAAAAGTAATGCTAAATTCGGCTCCCTACAAATTGATGGCGATCGCGGATTTGTATAAATTAGGTTCTCTCCCTGCGGATTTTAGGATTCCTGTCTTTGATTTGCAAAAATTGAAATCGATGGTAAGGGATAAGTATGGCGCTAATCTAAATTTTGCTCTGAAATACGCGATCGCGGGTGGCGAACTAGGGCGTGATTTTGCCCTGAGGGAAATTTCACGAAATTGGCTCACTAGTCTTTGTACTGGTATCTCTGTACCTCTGTGACACCAAGATAAGAAATGGCTATGCCATTTCTTATCTTGGAAACCTTTATACCAATTCTCAAAATGGCAACGCCATTTTGGGAATCTCAAAACCTTACTGGGTTTGGTTTTTAATTCACAAAAGTGTGACAACACTTTTGTGAATTGGTAGAAAACCCCAAAACCTGTAGCGCACGCTGTGCGTGCGCTACAGGTTTTGGGGTTTTTAATTTACCAAGTTAAGAAATGGCGTAGCCATTTCTTAACTTGGCATAACTTCTCAACCATGCCCCAAAATATAAATCAGCTTAAGGCTAAAACTTCCGTATCAATTGCGATCGGATGGCTCAAGTCGATATCGGGGGGATTTTTAGCCAGCTCACTGATCGGCATTTGATATATCGGATGTATCCAATCGGCAGCAATTTCGGCAAGGGGTAGTAAAACGAAAGCGCGATCGCCCATGCGCGGATGGGGTAAAACTAGCTCTGGCTTGTCTAAGACACGATCACCATAAAGCAACAAATCGAGATCTAAGGTTCTTGCGCCCCAACGTTCGCGCCGCTCGCGCCCAAAGATTTGTTCGGTATGGAAAAGGGCTTGTAAAAGTTGCAGGGGGGGTAAACTCGTTCTTAAAACCGCACAACCATTGATATAGTCGGGCTGGGGATCTGCATTGGGTAAAACGATCGCCTTAGTACGATACCAACGGGAAACCCTCACCACTTCGATTGCTGGAAGGGTTGAGAGTTGCGCGATCGCAGCTTGGACAATTTTCTCGGAGTCACCTATCGTACTGCTTAGATTACTACCTAGGGCGATCGCGCAAAGCTCAGTCATGAATTTTTAATTAATAACAACAAAGACGCTGCATTGCAGCGCCTTTATGGAATTATACGGGAACCACTTCACTCGTGCGATAGAGCTTTGCCCCCACATTACGCAGTTTTTCTTCAATGCGATCATAACCGCGATCGAGGTGGTGTAAGCCCATTACCGTCGTCTCTCCATCCGCAGCTAGCCCTGCAATCACCAAGGCAGCCGAAGCTCGCAGATCCGTTGCCATTACAGGAGCGCCCGATAATTGGGGTACTCCCGTGACTACCGCCACATTATTTTTGAGGCGAATGTTTGCCCCCATGCGATTTAACTCGGCAACATGCTGAAGGCGATTTTCAAATACCGTTTCCGTAACTACACCATTACCCTCGCAAATGGTCAGTAAAGCCATAAACTGCGCTTGCATATCGGTGGGGAATCCAGGATAGGGCAGGGTTTCGATGTCTACGGCGCGATAGCGATCGCCACCAATGACAGTGATCATATTGTCAGAGTCTTGGCGCACAGTGACACCCATATCTTGCAATTTGGAAATTGCCGCAGTCAGATGAGCAGGAATCACAGGCGATAGCGATAAGGTAGAGCGTGTAATTGCAGCGGCAACCATAAAAGTAGCCGCCTCAACGCGATCGGGAATCGCCGTAAAATCAGCAAAATGCAGCTTATCGACCCCATCGATAACGATCGTACTCGTGCCAGCCCCTCGAATTTTTGCCCCCATAGCAATACAGAGATCGGCAAGGTCAACTACTTCAGGTTCTAGCGCGGCATTTTCAATAATGGTCTCACCCTCTGCTAAGGTTGCCGCCATCATCAGGGTTTCGGTTGCGCCCACGCTCGGATAATCGAGATAAATCTTTGCCCCTTGCAAACGTCCATTACTACTCATACAGTGGGCATGAACAATACCATGTTCAATCTGGACAAATGCTCCTAAAGCTTGTAAACCCCGTACATGTAGCTCGACGGGACGCGCTCCGATCGCACAGCCTCCGGGTAAAGGCATTTTTGCCGAACCCATTCTTGCCAGCAGTGAACCGAGCGCAAAAAAGCTGGCTCTCATTTTGCTGACCAACTCATAGGGTGCGGAATTTTTACTCAGATTACTGGTATCGAGATCGAGAACTTCTCCATTGCGGGAAATTTTAACCCCAAGGGCTTCAAGGATGTCACACATACTCTGCACATCTGCGAGGTAGGGCACATTCCGAATGCGGCAACCCTCGGAGGATAAGAGCGTGCCCGCCATGAGGGCAAGAATCGAATTTTTGGCTCCGCTAATGGGAACGTGACCAGATAGGGGTGCTTTCCCGATGATGCGGAGGACAGGAGTGCTGGGTTCAATTTGGGGCATTTGCGAAGATTCGAGCGTAGTTAGTTCAGTTGGCTCAGGGATTTGCGAGGCTGTGCCGAGATCCGTCGTCGATTGCATAGGCTGTGATTGTAAATTATTTGCACTAGTGGCATTGGTGGTAGAAACGATCGCCTTATCCTCCTCACATCAGAGATTAACGTGGCTAAGAGTTTAGCGGAGTATATCCGAAAAACTGTTAACTTTTGTACAGTAGGTGTATTTACTCATTATTAGCGATCGCGCCCTATTATGTCCAAGCCCTATCAAATTATCCCGATCTCAGAATGTGGCGAGCAACTTGTGGCAATCACTAGCGATATTTACAGGATCGCTCCCCACCCCTATATGGCGTTAGGCGCTCCCTATGGCGATCGCTCTCCTTTTTTTATAAGGCAAGGGATCTTAGAAAGACTGCAAAAATCTCAAGCATATTTACAGACCCTGCGCCCAAACTGGCAAATTGCGGTTTTTGATGCCTATCGCCCCATTCCCGTTCAGAAATTCATGGTGGATTATAGCTTCACGCAACTGGCTGAAAGTAAGGGCTTACCTGTAGAAAATTTGACGAAAGAGCAAAAAAAATCACTAATGACGGAAGTGATCAAGTTTTGGGCTATTCCGAGTGATGATCCGCAAACCCCTCCTCCCCATAGCACGGGAGCTGCGATCGATGTAACCCTGTATAGATCTCCCACCCAAGGCGAGGACTCTATACAAGAAATAAATATGGGTTCGCCGATTGACGAAATTAGCGATCGCTCTTTTCCTGATTACTTTGCCGATTCCCTAGACATTAAGGAAAGAGAATTTCATCGCGATCGGCAATTGTTAAACCAAGTGATGACCTATAGCGGATTCCAAAGGCATCCCAATGAATGGTGGCATTTTTCCTATGGCGATCAACTGTGGGCATGGATTAGTAATGAGAAATCAGCGATTTATGGAGGAGTTAAATAATTCACCAAAAAACTAAACCCAGAAGCGAGAACCGCCCGCGTAGCGGGCGGTATTGCAGTTTTCATTTTGCCTACGGCAAAATGAAAACTCAAAACCCTTACTAGAATTGTTTTTTGTTTTCAAATGAGTACGCACTCATTTGAAAACCGCAATACTCGCTTCTGGGTTTAGTTTTTAATTCACAAAAGTGTGATCACTCTTTCGTGAATTGGTATTAGGGACTTGCGATTTAATGAAATACCAAATATAAAACCAGAATCGGTGGCGCGGCGGAGCCGCGCCACCGATTCTGGCAAAAATGTTTATTGTTAACAGCGCTAGCCTTTCAGTTCGGAGCCTTTCAGTTCGGTAAACCACACTATAGCCATTGCAACCATTTCGGTTAAATTAGCACTCAGTCACCTAGAGTGCTAAAACACTCTAGACAAAGCCAAAAAATGCTAGTCAACTGAGTGAATACAAATGGCAACCACGACATTAAACGTAACTACAGTAAAACCTTTAGCCGATCGCGTATTTATCAAAGTAAGCGCTAAAGAAGAAAAAACCGCAGGTGGAATTTTCTTGCCTGAGACCGCAAAGGAAAAGCCCCAAGTCGGTGAAATCGCCGCAGTAGGACCTGGAAAGCTCGATGATAAAGGCGAACGTCAAGCCCTAGAAGTCAAAGTTGGAGATAAAGTTCTTTACTCCAAATACGCTGGTACTGATATCAAACTTGGCACAGACGAATATGTGCTGCTAGCAGAAAAAGATATTTTAGCGATCGTTTCATAGTCACTGGTAATTGGTAATTGGTAGTGGCTAATCGGTAACTGAGATCGAAACCCAATCACCAATCACCAATCACCAAGTTTTTTGCTAACCCGTTCCTATTAACAAATCAAAAAAATTATGTCTAAAAAAATCATTTACAACGAAGATGCACGTCGCGCCCTCGAACGCGGTATGGACATCTTGGCTGAAGCGGTAGCCGTAACCCTAGGACCAAAGGGTCGTAACGTAGTTCTGGAGAAGAAATTTGGTTCTCCTCAAATCGTTAACGATGGTGTAACCATTGCTAAGGAAATTGAACTAGAAGATAACGTTGAAAATACGGGCGTAGCTTTGATTCGTCAAGCTGCTTCTAAAACCAATGATGCTGCTGGTGATGGAACCACCACGGCAACCGTATTGGCTCATGCCATCGTTAAAGAAGGTCTGCGTAACGTAGCGGCTGGGGCTAACTCGATCGCTCTTAAGCGTGGTATCGATAAGGCAACTGCTTTCTTGGTTGGCAAGATCAAAGACCATGCTAAGCCCATCGAAGATTCTAAAGCGATCGCTCAAGTTGGAACCATCTCTGCTGGTAACGACGAAGAAGTCGGTTCGATGATCGCTCAAGCGATGGACAAGGTTGGTAAAGAAGGTGTGATTTCCCTCGAGGAAGGTAAATCCATGTTTACCGAGTTAGAAGTTACCGAAGGTATGCGCTTTGATAAGGGCTATATCTCTCCTTACTTCGTAACCGATGCTGAGCGTATGGAAGCTTCCTTTGAAGAACCATTGCTCTTAATCACCGATAAGAAGATTGCCCTCGTTCAAGAACTCGTTCCCGTTCTCGAACAAGTTGCGCGTGCTGGTCGTCCTTTGATTATCATCGCTGAAGATATCGAAAAAGAAGCTCTGGCAACTCTCGTAGTGAACCGTCTCCGTGGCGTTCTTAACGTTGCTGCGATCAAGGCTCCTGGATTTGGCGATCGTCGTAAGGCGATGCTCGAAGACTTGGCAATTCTCACTGGCGCTCAAGTCATCACTGAAGATGCTGGACTCCGCCTTGATGCTGTGAAGCTCGATCAACTCGGTAAAGCACGTCGCATCATCATCACCAAGGACAGTACCACCATTGTTGCTGATGGCAACGAAGCCGCAGTTAAGACTCGCGTCGAACAAATTCGCCGTCAAATCGAAGAAACCGAATCTTCCTACGATAAAGAGAAGCTCCAAGAACGTTTGGCTAAGCTCTCTGGTGGCGTAGCCGTGATTAAGGTTGGTGCAGCAACTGAAACCGAAATGAAGGATCGTAAGTTGCGTCTAGAAGATGCCATCAACGCAACGAAAGCAGCAGTTGAAGAAGGTATCGTTCCTGGCGGTGGTACAACCTATGTTCACCTTGCTCCTGAACTTCATACTTGGGCAACTGCTAACCTCACAGGTGAAGAACTTACTGGCGCAATCATTGTCTCCAAGGCTTTGTCTTCTCCCGTAAAGCGGATTGCTGCAAATGCTGGTTTTAACGGTGCAGTAATTGCTGAAAACGTACGCGAAAAAGACTTCAATATTGGCTTTAATGCTATGTCTGGAGAATTTGAAGATATGTTTGCGGCTGGTATTGTCGATCCTGCTAAGGTCACCCGCTCGGCATTGCAAAATGCAGCTTCGATCGCTGGTATGATTTTGACCACCGAATGTATTGTCGTTGACAAGCCTGAAGATAAGGGCGCAGGCGGCGGCGGTGCTATGGGTGCTGGCGGCGATTTCGATTACTAATTTTCCATAGATATTTGAATCTAAACAAAAAAGGGAGTGCAAAGCACTCCCTTTTTTGTTTAGATTCAAATATGAGTGGCGGCGCTTTGCGCCGCCACTCATATTTTGGGTAACCAAACTTGTATTGCTATAAACTTAAAAGCTTTAAGGTATGTGCTGCCCACTGTGTGGGCAGCACATACCTTTAGCTTAATTAATGAGAAAGGTAAATGGATGCTCTGGAAACTGACCGAAGATAATGAGTTGCGCTTAGAGTGGAACTGGCTGCAAAGTGTTGCTATTTTTATGGTGATTAGCAACGTTTTCATGCCTTTTGCGATGGTGTTATTGGCTGTGCTGGTACTATTTCGTCATGGTTGGCAAGCGATCGCCACGCCCGTAAATCGCGCTTATTTTTGGCTGTCGCTATGGATGATTTTTACGACAGTAATTGCCTTTAATCCTGCTACTGCCGCAGGAGGACTAGCCAACTTTTTGCCCTATTTTCTATTGGCCGCCGTTACTAGCTTTATCATTCGCACTCCCGCCCAATTTATTCATTTTCTTTGGTTATTGGTGCTTAGCTCTATGCTCGTAAGTGGTTTTGGAATCTTACAAGCAATTCTCGATCGCCCTGATTGGTTATTCCCAAAAGTAATTTTTGATAGCTATAAGATACCCATGGGGTTTAGCGCCGATCGCCGCATCCAGTCTTTTTTTGGACATTTCAATGAAACAGCCGCCTATCTATTAATGATTTTGCCGATCGCCTTTCATTTTGCGCTTGGTCAAGTGAAAAGCATCACCAAAAGTCAGAGAGCGATCGCCGCTGTCGCTCTTGCCTTGGGAACTGCGGTATTAATTTTGACTGGTTCCCGCAATGCATGGGGGTTGGCAATAATAGGAATGCTCGCCCTAGCCCTCTATTATCGCCAATGGAAATTCGTTTTAGGATTAGGTATTTTTCTCTCCATCATTGCTTGGGGAATATTTGGGCAGAAATTGGGTTTGGGTGGGGAAGCCGTGCGATCGCTATTGCCCGAAGGCTTCGTCAATCGCTTATCTAGCGCGATCGATCCCAAATTAGGTGATTATGCATCCACTGCCGATCGCCTTAATGCTTGGCAATTTGCGGGAGCGCTGATTGCGAAACATCCCATCCAAGGCTGGGGATTGCGCAACTTTCCCCTAGTTGCTAAGGCAATGGATTTTGATTTGCGGGGATTGCCCCACGAACATAATTTATTTCTGGCGATCGCTGTTGGTTCGGGTATTCCTGCCCTGTTGGGGTTTATCGGTATTATTAGCTGGACGATCTGGGTATCGTTAAAATCGGCGATCGCTAAAAATACGGAAGGAATGATGTTTGTGGCGGCAGTGGGAGCTATTCTCTTTTTGCTGTCAGGCTGGCTAGATTTAGTGCTCTACGAGCCAAGGCTGAGTATGTTGTTATGGTTTCTGCTTGGCGGTATTTATGGCTTAGCATCTCACCTTCCTCATCAATCTGATCAAACGGATGAAATTAATGCTAAAGCTACTTAATTAGTGTCGCGCGGCGCAGCCGCGCAACACTATAGCTGCCGCCAGTTTTCTTAGGACAAAATCAAAACCCCAAAGAGAGTTGCCGCGCGGAGCGCGGCAACTCTCTTTGGGGTTTTATACCAATTCCCAAAAGTGTGGCTACACTTTTGGGAATTAAAATCCAAACCCAGTAAGGATTTTAAAATCACAAAATGGCAACGCCATTTTGTGATTTGGTATTATGTCCTGATATAGTTTGCGGCAGCTATAATTGTTCGCTGCGGAGGGAATCAAAATTTGGGTTTGATATGATAGAGATCGCCGATTTCGATTTCTGTTTCGATAACTGCCCCTCAACAAATTCTAAGATCATGCCCCTGTTTGACATCCGCACCCCTTGGTCACCTACTGCCGATCAACCCAAAGCGATCGCTCAATTATTAGATGGATTGCAAAAAGGACTCCGTTATCAAACGCTTTTGGGCGCAACGGGGACAGGTAAAACCATGACTGTCGCCAATGCGATCGCAAAATATCAAAAGCCGACTCTAGTTTTAGCGCATAATAAGACCTTAGCGGCTCAGCTCTGCAATGAATTGCGCGAATTCTTTCCGAATAATGCCGTTGAATATTTCATCAGTTATTACGATTACTATCAGCCCGAAGCATATATTCCCGTCACCGATACCTATATTGAAAAGACGGCTTCGATTAACGATGAAATCGATATGCTGCGTCATTCCGCAACGCGATCGCTATTCGAGCGCAAAGATGTAATTGTGGTTGCTTCCGTAAGCTGCATCTATGGTTTGGGCATTCCTGAGGAATATCTTAAAGCTTCGATCCCCTTGGCGGTGGGTGTGGAGTACGACCAACGCGAACTATTGCGATCGCTTACGAACGTACAGTACGAGCGCAATGATATTGAAATGGGCAGGGGTAAATTTCGTGTCAAGGGAGACATTTTAGAAATTGGTCCAGCCTACGAGGATCGGACGATTCGGGTAGAGTTCTTTGGTGATGAAATCGAAGCAATTCGCTATGTCGATCCCGTCACGGGAGAGATCTTACAGAGTTTGGATGCCTTAAATATTTATCCCGCGCGGCACTTTGTGACCCCTGCCGATCGCTTAGAGGTCGCCTGTGCGGATATTCAAGCGGAAATGGAAGCGCGACTGGAAGAATTAACCAACGCGGGCAAGTTACTGGAAGCGCAAAGGTTGGAACAACGCACGAAATATGATTTGGAACTCCTACGAGAAGTCGGCTTTTGTAATGGAGTGGAGAACTATTCGCGGCATTTGGCAGGTCGACAAGAGGGGGAATCTCCAGCTTGTTTGGTGGATTATTTTCCCAAGGATGATTGGCTGTTGATCGTTGATGAATCCCATGTTTCCATTCCCCAAATTCGGGGGATGTATAACGGCGATCGCGCCAGAAAAATGACGCTCATCGATCATGGCTTCCGATTACCCAGCGCCGCTGATAACCGTCCCCTAAAGGCGGATGAATTTTGGGGTATGGTCAAACAATGTATTTTCGTGTCAGCTACTCCTGGGGACTGGGAGATGGAAGTCTCAGAACAGGTGGTCGAGCAAATCATCAGACCGACAGGGGTCGTCGATCCTGAAGTATTTGTCCGCCCAACCGATGGGCAAGTGGACGATCTTTATCACGAAATTCAGGAACGAATTAAGCGGAAGGAGAGAATCCTCATTACAACATTGACGAAGAAGATGGCTGAGGACTTGACCACCTATTTTCAGGAACGAAATCTAGCGGTACGGTATCTCCATTCAGATATTAAATCGATCGAACGGGTTGAAATTCTTCAAGATTTAAGGCGCGGTACGTTCGATGTGTTAATCGGTGTCAACCTATTGCGAGAGGGTTTGGATTTACCTGAAGTTTCTCTCGTGGCGATTCTAGATGCGGATAAGGAAGGATTTTTGCGAGCCGAGCGATCGCTGATTCAAACGATCGGGCGGGCGGCGCGAAATATTGCGGGACAGGTGATCATGTATGCCGATCGCATGACCAATAGTATGGAAAAAGCCATTTCAGAAACAGAACGCCGCCGCCGCATTCAAATTAAATACAATGAGGATAACCAGATTACGCCGCGATCGATTGTGAAATCGATTGAAGGCAATGCCATCTTAGAATTTCTATCGGTATCCCGTCGTCTCAACGAGCGGCAATTGGAATATGTAATTAATAATGCCAAGGAAATTTCGTTAGACGATATCCCTACGGTAATCGAACAGTTAGAAGCCCAGATGAAGGATGCGGCGAAAAAACAAGAATTCGAGCAAGCTGCAACCTACCGTGACAAGATTAGGGCTTTGCGCGATCGCTTAATTGGCAAATAACTTTTAGCGATCGTCAAGAAGAGAAGGTTGGCGCTTTGCGCCAACCTTCTCTTCTTTTGATATTGTCCTAATACCAAATCACAAAATGGCGTAGCCATTTTGTGATTTTAAAACCCTTGCTGAGTTTGGTTTTTAATTCCCAAAAGTGTAGCCACACTTTTGGGAATTGGTATAACGCAAGTGGCAACAGCTATAAAATCAGAGAGTGTACCGCCCGCTACGCGGGCGGTACACTCTCTGATTTCTTACTACATATCAAGTTCTTGCTTTAAATACAGGAGATTTTCTGGGCGATAACTTGGATCATACTGCCAGCGCTGTTTTACGGTTTCATGCAACGAGGAAATATCCCCTTCTATCTTGCGTCGAACTTCTCCAGCAAGTTTAAAGATACCCTTTGGTTCGTTATCAAAAGGAATGTCAAACTGCGGATTGATCGGAGATTCCACGCAACTGCGATCGATCGCTAGCCCCAGTTTCTCAACCCATTCCATCATCCATTCTAAGGTAATATCCGATAAACCGTACTTCTCTTTAGTTCCACCGCCAATGCTGCCATGATCACCGACAAACCAGAGTTGATGGATTTGGGTTTCAGCCCCATCACTGAGTTCCATTGGCGTAACTAGAAAGGATTTGCGAAGTTCATCGATCGCTACGGCATGAAAAGCATTTTGAATTAAGCGATTGATTTTGACATCAAAAAATTCATATTGCTTATTCACCCAATTATCTAAAGGGAAATTGGGAATGAGATCGGGAATGCCTAAGGAGCCCACCGTATCCCAGCAACATAAGGCTCGAATCGACACATGTTCGCCATAGGTTTGCCGAAATTTAATAGCTTGCTCTCCGCTGGGATGGGTTGAAGAATTGCGATCGCGATAGAGTTGATAGGCTTCAGGCGTTTTATGGATATATTGCCGTTTTAGCAATCCCGCACAGTAAATAAATCCTGCCACACATCTTACGGTGTAAGCACCGCGACTAAATCCAAACAGATAGATTTCATCACCTTCTTGATAGTTCAAACTCAAAAAGCGATAGGCTGATTGAATCTTTTGATCAATGCCCCAACCAAAAGCTCCACCGCTAATTTGGTCGATAAAATCACCTTCAGTACCAATTCCTTGATCGTAGAAAACAATCTGCTGTATTTCTAGATCGTCTTCTGCTTGAACAGATTGAGCGATTTTTAAGACATTGGTCGCATCTGGTTTTTCTAGCTTGACCCAAGTTCCATCACAGCAAACAATTAGTCTTTTCATTGGGATTACTCCTAAATTGATCTGCTTAACCGAATCTACTAAATCGATCTCAGTAAGTGGGCTTAATTAAATATAAAACCCTAAAACCTGCGACGCACGCGCAGCGTGCGTCGCAGGTTTTAGATCTGGATTTTAATTATGCTGAGGTACTTAGAAACCATTTAAGAATTGGATAGATCCCCCCCCAGCCCCCCTTAAAAAGGCAGGGCTGTTTCAAGAATGGGTAATAGAGAGATTAAACGAGTAAAGATGACATGGCAGGTATATTGTGAGATATTTGGTCGATAGCAGACTTTATCGACTCAAACCCATGCATTCTAAATATAGATAGTACCCAAGTCTTGATAATTGATAGATTAATTGGTGCA
>NZ_SELU01000112.1:0-7968 GCF_006861605.1 Pseudanabaena sp. UWO310
CACACTGCCTATCGTCGTCTGCGTCAGATGTGTATATGACACAGGGTTTTAGGGTTTTATATTTAATTAAGCCCACTTACTTAATAGCTATGTAATAGTTTCTATAACTTTTTTTAAATATTGGCTAATCCATAATTTTCTGAGTGCCATAAAGCATTAACTAAACTAACTCCGTGGGAAATCGGTGGAACCTCCCCAGAATTATAAAAATCTCCATCCACAACTGTGACATCAATAGCACTATCCATTGAATCAAAATAACTCCCATCCCTTCCATTGTTTGGCATTATACTATAGCTCAATCTATACACAGATGATGGTAAAGGTAATCTCTTGATTTGGCACACAAATGCACCATGTCCATAGGCGATATCTAGAGTGTTTTGAGTAAGTCTACTATGATGTAAAAATACTGGATTGTCTTGGTTAGTTTTAAAAGATATTCCTGCAAGAATTCGATCGTTTTTAAGTAGTTTTGTTTCAAAATAAAGGTAAATACTGATATCCTGTCCTGATTTTACAACGTCCAAACTTTTGCCATCTTCATCCCTAATATCAATACTTACTACTTTGATCTCTCCAGTTCCTTGGCGATCTTGGCGATCGCGTAGAGAGACTACATTATTTGTAAGACTCGATAGATATTTAGTAATTGCATTTGTCCGATCGCCGACATATCTAAGCTCTCCACCTGCTAACAAAATTCCGCGATCGCATAGTTTTTCAACGGCAGCGATATTATGACTGACAAATAAAACCGTTCTTCCCTGTTTCCCGACATCTTCCATCTTTCCCAAACATTTCTTTTGAAAAGCGGCATCTCCCACAGCCAAAACTTCATCAACAATTAAAATCTCTGGTTCGAGATGGGCGGCAACGGCAAAAGCTAGCCTGATATACATTCCTGAAGAATATCTTTTAACTGGCGTATCTAAAAATCTTTCTACTTCAGCAAAGGCAACTATTTCGTCAAATTTTGTCTTGATTTCATTTCTCTTCATCCCCAAAATTGCACCATTAAGGTAGATATTCTCTCGACCTGTTAGTTCGGGATGGAAGCCAGTGCCAACTTCTAAAAGGCTCACAACTCGCCCTTTAATCGATATTTTCCCAGCAGTGGGCTCAATGATGCGACTGAGGATTTTGAGGAGGGTGGATTTGCCTGCACCATTACGCCCGATGATGCCTACGCGATCGCCGCGCTTAATTTCAAAGGATATATCCTTGAGCGCCCAAAATTCTTCCTTGACTTCATGAGGTTGAAAGCGATCTTTCCTGAGAAAACTTTGCGCGAAGTTTTTTGTGCCATTGGCGATCGCCTCTCGCAAAGACCGATAACTTTCTTGCTTTTGATGACCAATAATGTATTTCTTGCTTAAATTTTCGACTTGGATTACTACATCAGACATTTTGAGTTCTTAAAACTTGAGTTCTTAAAACTAAGTCGGCAAAGATTGCTGACCACTATATCAGAAGTGCGATCTCAACTATGGCGAGTATGTTGAGGCTATGCCTAGCCTCTAGTTATAGCTACTAGTTACAGCAATTATCGATCAAACGAACCATAAGGAAATTTTTGAAAGCGTTGCTTAGCAACGCTTTCAAAAATTTCCTTGGTTTGAGCGCAAAGCGCTGTATGGCTGTTTATAGCTGTCGCCAGTCTTGTTAGGACAAAATTAAAACCCAAATTAAAACCCAAAACAGTGTTGCAGCGCTCTGCGCTGCAACACTGTTTTGGGTTTTATGTCCTTGCCTATACCTAGGTCATAAGAGGAAAAAATAGCACTGGTGAAACGCAAAGACACTACACGACTTGTTTTTGCTGTTACATTGTTTTTGTTATCGTGATTATCTTGTACAGCGTTCGTAGATTTTATGGCAAAGCAAGGGCAGCAACAGTTAGATTTCGGGTTGGAGTCTAATGGGGGAAATATCATACCAACCTCATTGCATACTGAAATGCAGCGATCGTATCTAGAGTATGCGATGAGCGTGATTGTTGGTCGTGCTTTACCCGATGCCCGTGACGGTCTCAAACCTGTGCACCGCAGGATTATCTATGCAATGCATGAGCTAGGGTTGGTGCCCGATCGCCCCTTTCGTAAATGCGCCCGTGTCGTCGGTGATGTATTGGGTAAGTATCATCCCCACGGCGATCAATCGGTTTATGATGCGCTCGTCCGCTTGGTACAGGATTTTTCGAGCCGATACCCTTTGCTGGCAGGACATGGCAACTTTGGCTCGGTGGATAACGATCCTGCGGCGGCGATGCGCTATACCGAATGTCGTTTGGCGGCGATCGGCAATGAGGCTTTGCTGAGTGAAATTGAGGAGGAAGTTGTCGATTTTGTCGATAACTTTGATGGTTCGGAGCAGGAGCCAGCGGTACTGCCCGCTCAGTTACCCATGCTGTTGCTCAATGGTTCGACGGGGATCGCTGTGGGCATGGCGACGAATATCCCGCCGCACAATTTGAGCGAGATCGTTGATGGGGCGATCGCTTTACTCGAAAATCCAGATCTACCCGACGATCGGTTATTGAGTTTAATCCCTGCCCCTGACTTCCCAACTGGGGGGATCGTTATGAATGAGGAGGGCGTGCGCGAGGCCTACCTAACTGGACGCGGGAGTATTACGATTCGGGGCGTTGCTTCAGTAGAGCAGTTTGGCGGCAAAGGTACGGGCAAGCGCCAAAAACAAGCCATTATTGTGACCGAGTTGCCCTATCAGGTGAATAAATCGGCATGGATTGAGAAAATTGCGGAATTGGTAAATAATGGCAAAATTGAGGGGATTTCCGATATCCGTGATGAAAGCGATCGCGCGGGAATGCGCGTCGTCATCGAGATCAAAAAGGATATTGCGCCAGAAGTAATCATCGATCAGCTCTATCGCCAGACTGCGTTGCAATCAAATTTTGGAGTGATTTTGTTAGCCCTCAAAGGCTCGCAACCCAAGCAGATGAGTCTGCGCGAATTGTTGCAAGAGTTTCTCTCCTTTCGGGAAGAGACCCTTGCTAAGCGGTTTCGCTATGAGTTGAAAAAAGCCCAAGAAAAATCCCATTTATTAGAGGGGCTAG
Organism: Pseudanabaena sp. UWO310; assembly: GCF_006861605.1. Classification (NCBI taxonomy): domain Bacteria; kingdom Bacillati; phylum Cyanobacteriota; class Cyanophyceae; order Pseudanabaenales; family Pseudanabaenaceae; genus Pseudanabaena; species Pseudanabaena sp. UWO310. The sequence goes on from NZ_SELU01000112.1 coordinate 3,080, forward strand.
CGATCGTTCTCCAAGATATCGATCGCTTGATTCGGATTTTAAGGTTTGCTAATAACAGCGCTCTTGCCAAAACCGATCTCCAGACGGAGTTTTCCCTCTCGGAAACCCAAGCTGAGGCGATTCTCTCGATGCCTTTGCGTCGGATCACTGCCATTGAGCAACAAAAGATCCGCGATGAGTTGGAGACGTTGCAACAGCAAGTGGCGAGACTTGAGAAATTGCTAGGAGATCGGCGTGAGTTAGTCAAATTTTTGAAGAAAGAACTACGTGATCATAAAAAAAGGCATAGTGATCAACGGCGGACGCATCTTGCTTGGCAGCTTTTAAGTAATCGTCCTGAGGAACCTTTGGGTGAGGATGAGGCAGAGATACCTAAAGGCAATTCAAAAAAAGCTAAGTCCCAAAATACGGATAACGGCAATCAACAAACCCTTGAGATGGGGGCTGTAACGGAGAATTTTCTAGACAAAACTGCTACGAAAGCTCCCAAAGCTACCAATCAAGGAGCCGAAAAAACAAGCGATCGCCAATCGGCAACCAAATCGGCAACCAAATCTACAACTAAATCGGCAACTGGCAAGCAACCGCAGACCATCGAAGTGCCGCTTATTTCTCTGACGACTGAGCTGAATATCCCCGTTGCGGAGCCCCAAGATGTGACGATTCAACTCACCCATAAAGGCTACATTAAGGGTTTAGAAAGTAATTCTAAAGCTACTCAATTGGTCGATCTCGGTGATGATGTCACGATCGCTTCCAGCGATACCCGTAGCGATCGCGAAATGGTGGTACTGACGGATGCGGGGCGAGCCTTTCCCATTGCCCTGCGCAATCTGCCGATCGCCAAGGGTAAGAGTCGCGGCACGCCTTTAATTACGTTGCTACCCGATAGCACCGATCGCATCGTGTCCCAATTTATTTGGGAAAAGAATCCAGCATCTACGGAAGGCTTAGTCCTGCTTTCCCGTCAAGGCAAAATTAAGCGATCGCCACTAGCCGAATTTGCCGATATGACCGCACGCGGATTAATTGCCGCCAAATTTAAGGATGATGATGCGCTTTTCTGGGCTGATATTGTGGGGTTAGAACAGGAATTAGCGATCGCCACTTCCGCAGGGAGAATTCTTCGCCTTAAAGCCGATGAAACCCAAATCCCCACCGTGGGGCGTGCGGCGGCAGGAAATATTGCCCTAAGGTTGGGAAGCTCGGAAACGCAGATCGGCGTATCGATTCTGGATTTACAACAGTATCCCAGTTCGGAACTAATCCTGATTACGGCGGAAGGCTTCGCTAAACGGGTAGCAGCGGCAAACATTCGTTCTGCGGTCAGAGGCGCGATCGGTTCACAGTGCTTCAAATTCCAATCGCGCACTGACAGTTTAGTCAGCATGATCGCGATCGCTAGCCCTCGCCTTGATTTACCAGTCACCTTCTTGATCGGTCAAGATCGCGATAATGGGTTAAGAACTGTCCAAATGCCTTTAGGCGCGATTCCCCTAGAGTTACCCAATAGTCAAGGACGCTCTATTTTTGCTGGGGAAAGCGATCTCATGCGATCGGAAAAAGTGATTCGCGTAGTTGCCAAATAAGGTCTAAAGCCAAGAAATAGCGCTGCGGGGCAAAGCCCCGCAGCGCTATTTCTTGGCTAGGAACGGGGTAGGCAAGTTTATGTAATACCCAAGCTCAAAATGGCTACGCCATTTTGAGCTTGGAAAACCCTTTCGTGAATTGGTATAGCTGTCGCCAATTGTACTAGGACATAAACCCCAAGAATTGACTGGCGGCGCTTCGCGCCGCCAGTCAATTCTTGGGGTTTGATTTGTCCTAAGTCAAGTGAATGTAGCTATATCAGCCGATAGCAACAATGGGCGGGCTTGGTATAATTAATATAGCTATAGTCAATAATGTGAGGACAAAAATCAAACCCAATAGAGAGTTGCGGCGCAAAGCGCCGCAACTCTCTATTGGGTTTACTGTCCTGACTTCAGTGGCGATAGCTATAACATTCAAGGAAAATAGCAGGAGACTAGCCGTGATCGTAGTAACCAAGATCGGTACATCTGCAACAGAAATTGAGCGGATATGCGATGAACTATCTAGCTGGGGATTATCTCCCGAAAAAATTGTGGGGAAACATAAGGTCGTGTTGGGACTGGTTGGCGAGACCGCCAACCTTGATGTCCATCGTATTGAAGAATTAAGCCCCGCCATTGAGACCGTCTTGCGGGTGGAGCGTCCTTTTAAACGGGCTAGTCGTGAATATCGTCAGAATGAATCTAGCGTTGTTATCGTGCCCACCCCCAATGGCGATATTGCGATCGGTGAAAACTCTCCCTTAGTCGTAGTGGCGGGTCCTTGTTCGGTGGAGAATGAAGAGATGATTGTGGAAACTGCGATGCGAGTGAAAGCCTCAGGTGCGCAGTTCCTAAGAGGTGGAGCCTATAAACCCCGTACCTCACCCTACGCCTTTCAAGGGCATGGAGAAAGCGCTCTATCTCTATTAGCCGCAGCAAGGGAAGCGAGTGGATTGGGAATTATTACGGAAGTAATGGATACGGCGGATATTGATCGGATTGCCGAAGTTGCCGATGTACTGCAAATTGGTGCGAGAAATATGCAGAATTTCTCCTTGCTTAAGCAGGTAGGCAAACAGAATAAGCCAATTTTGTTAAAGCGAGGACTAGCCGCGACGATTGACGATTGGCTGATGGCCGCAGAGTATATTCTTGCCGAGGGCAATCCTCAAGTGATCCTTTGCGAACGCGGTATTCGTACCTTTGATCGCGAATATACCCGCAATACTCTAGACTTAGCCGCAGTTCCCGTATTGCGTAAGTTAACCCATCTGCCGATTATGATCGATCCCAGTCATGGTACGGGCTGGTCGGACTACGTGCCATCGATGAGCTTGGCGGCGATCGCTGCGGGTGTCGATTCCCTGATGATTGAAGTACATCCCAATCCTAAGAAGGCTTTGTCTGATGGTCCCCAGTCGCTTACTTTCGATGACTTCGACAAGCTGATGGTCAAAATCAACCGAATGGCTCAAGTGATGGAGCGAGCATAGAGATGGGTTGAAGCACAAAGTGCTTCAACCCATCTCTCGTTAGGACTATGGGACTTGCGATTTAATGAAGTACCAAATATAAAACCAGAATCGGTGGCGCGGCGGAGCCGCGCCACCGATTCTGGTAAATCTGGATTGGAATCTTATTTTCTCGCAAGTCCCTATGTATAAACCATTTACTTACGATCGCTCAATTCATTTTCAAGACACAGATGCGGCAGGAGTCGTTTATTTTGCCAATGGCTTATCGCTCTGTCATGAGGCCTATGAGGCTTCTTTGGTAATGTCAGGAATTAATCTCAGAGCCTTTTTTGCTGGCAAAGAGATCGCCGTTCCCGTTACCCATGCCAGTATTGATTTTTTTAAACCTATGTTTTGTGGCGATCGCATTACCATAGAGCTTACGCCAACTTTACTGAGCCCCGCATCCTTCCAAATTGCATATCAATTATTGCCCGATGAAGTATTGTTTGATGAAGGTTTTTATGGAGAAGGATTAGAGAAAAAAGCGATCGCTAAAGCCTTAACTAAACATGTCTGCATTAATCCAACTACTAGAACAAGGTGCAATCTATCCCAAGAACTTTTAAGGTGGATCGACTCATGCCATTCGAGAGAATAGAGTAAGTAGCGAAGCAGAATTGGCGTTTTTCATGTTGCCTAAGGCAACATGAAAAACGTTATAAGTAGTGCAGCATAATTAAAAACCAAAACCAGAGAGCGTACCGCCCGCTACGCGGGCGGTACGCTCTTCTAGGTTTTAAGTTTACCCTAGCTACTTATACCAATTCACGAAAGTTTGACAACACTTTTGGGAATTAAAAACCAAAACCAGTAAGGGTTTTCAAATCACAAAATGGCTACGCCATTTTGTGATTTGGTATTACATAAGCAATGGCAATGAACCAATGACTACAATATTTCGGGACTGGAGTTATCGCTATCAATGGTTTTATGACATGGTTTCTGCTTTGGCAGCGATCGCTGTGGGTGGGGAAAAACGCTTTCACCGTTTGTTTTTAGAGGATTTGCCAATTAACCCCGAAGCAAAAGTTCTCGATCTTTGTTGCGGAGCAGGGCAAGCAACCCATGAAATGGTCAAGCATTTTCATCATGTGACGGGGTTAGATGCCTCCCCGATCGCGATCCACCGCGCCAAACGAAATGTGCCCCAAGCTCAGTATGTAGAAGCCTTTGCCGAAAAAATGCCCTTTAGCGATCGCGCTTTCGATCTGGTGATTACGAATACAGCGATGCATGAGATGGCATCAGAACAGTTACGACAAATCATTCAAGAAGTCCATCGGATTTTGCTTCCCGAAGGTCAATTTATCATTATTGATTTCCATCGTCCGACTAACCCCCTTTTCTGGTTACCGATTGCCACTTTTCTATGGTTGTTTGAGACAGAAACTGCATGGCAATTGCTCCAAACTGACCTCCACCAACTTTTAAGCCAATCGGGATTTCAAGTTACATCTAGCCGACTCTATGCGGGGGGAAGCTTACAGGTTTTAAGGGCAACTAAACAAATTGCTTAGGCGATCAAATGCCGAAGAGAATGGCGATCGCCATTCTCTTCGGCATTTGCCAAAATATCTATATCTAATACCAAATCACAAAATGGCGTAGCCATTTTGTGATTTTAAAACCCTTGCTGAGTTTGGTTTTTAATTCCCAAAAGTGTAGCCACACTTTTGGGAATTGGTATAATACCAAATCACAAAAGTAAAAGCCTTGCATAGCAAGGCTTTTACTTTTGTGATTTGAAAATTTGCTAGCTTAACTCGAACTGACGTTAAGGAATAGGTCAAGGATGGGC
>NZ_SELU01000113.1:0-7878 GCF_006861605.1 Pseudanabaena sp. UWO310
CTTTAATACTTATTCTTCTGATATATCAATTCTGAATGATCGATTCTAAATGTTTATGGAATTGTATGGTTAAGAGATGTACTTTCATAAACCCTAAAATCATTTGTAGATTTTGGATTGCTATAGAAAGGATGAATGGAGATAAAGAAATTATGTTTAACTGGCTAGGTGCAATTAAATATAAAGCTCTGAAGCCTGTGATATAAGCGCAGAAAACAAGACAAGCTTTGACCCTTCATAACTCAAATATCATAACTCAAATATAAAGATATAAACTTTGTGATAAAGCGACAAAAAATAACCTATAGGTTAAATACCTAAAGAATTTCCTGAGCATTAATTGTCACTGTATTATAAAAAAGATGTTACTTAAAACTGTAATCTATTTAGAACACCATGACCAATGCTGAAGCAGTCCTTGCAGGCAGATATCAAATTATAAAGCCACTTGGTGGCGGTGGTTTTGGCTGTACCTATTTAGCAAGAGATTTACAGTTACCTAACAAGCCTGCCTGCGTAGTTAAACAACTCAAGGTTCAATTACATAATCCTCAAGAAATAGCGATCGCTAAACGATTATTTGAAAATGAAGCCAAAACTTTAAATGATTTAGGCAGTCACGATCAGATTCCTCGATTATTTGCACATTTCGAGCAAAATGGTGAATTTTATCTAGTACAGGAGTTTATTGAAGGACAAACATTAGATCGGGAGATTAGTGGTGGTCGCAGGTGGAGTCAAAAGGAATTAGTTTCCTCTTTATGGGATATTTTGCAAGTCTTGGCTTTTGTCCATAGTTCACAGGTGATTCATCGCGATATTAAGCCCGCCAATTTAATTCGCCGCAAGCGCGATCGCAAAATTGTCTTAATTGACTTTGGTGCGGTCAAAGCCTTATCCAAAGACTCTATGGATTTTTTAAAGGAAGCAAATAAAGAGACAAGAACGGTGGTAGTTGGTTCGTTGGTATATATGCCCAACGAGCAATTAGCTGGTCAGCCTAAATTTTGTAGCGATATTTATGCTTTGGGCATCATGTGTTTGCAGGCTTTTACTGGGCTTGCATTCAAAGAGCTTCCCAAAGAAGAACAGACCAATGAGTACAATTGTGCGAAAGCAGTCGCTAAGGCGAATCTGCAAATTAACCGAGGATTAGCAGCAATTATTGACAAAATGATGCGCTACGATTATCGCCAACGTTATCGGGATGCTGGAGAAGTACTGCAAGCCTTAGAAAAATTACTCAATATTACCAATACCGCGACGACACTCACAGCGACTTCTACCCCTAAGACACCTGCTTCACCATTACCATTTCAGTTGGAAGAGCCTGAGGGACAAATAGAAGTAGGTTCTCCATTCTATATTCAACGTCCACCCATAGAGAAGGACTGTTGTGAAACAATGCTAAGGGCTGGTTCGCTCATTCGCATTAAAGCACCACGCCAAATGGGTAAGTCATCTCTCCTCTCGCGGACGCTTGCCTTTGCTAAATATAAGGGATATCAAGTCGCACACCTATATTTTCAACAAGCCGATAGCGATGTGTTTAGCGATCTAGACCTATTTCTGCAATGGTTTTGTGCGAGCATCGCTGCCGAACTCGATCTAGAGGATAATTTGGATCAACAATGGCAGGGGGTTTTAGGAAGTAAAAACAAATGTACGAAGTATTTTCAGCGCTATTTATTAACTGCGAAGGAGCCTCCCTTAGTTCTAGGCTTAGACGAAGTAGATTTAGTTTTTCAATATCCTAAAATTGCGACTGACTTTTTTGGGCTTTTGAGAGCTTGGCATGAGAAGGCAAAAAATGAGGAGATTTGGAAAAAACTGCGATTGGTGATCGTTCACTCTAAAGATGTTTATATCCCTCTCAATATTAATCAGTCACCGTTTAATGTGGGTTTACCAATCGAGTTACCTGAGTTGACATTGGCTCAGATTGCCGAGCTCGTCCAGCGCCATCAACTCTCTTGGCAATCCGTTCAGATCGAGCAATTAATGCACCTTACAGGTGGACATCCCTACCTCGTAAGACAAGCTCTCTATCAAATTAGTCGGGGACGGATCGACTGGGAAAGCTTGTTAAAAGTAGCCGCGACGGAAGAGGGGATTTATGGCGATCACCTTCGTCGTCAATTCGGTAACTTAAGGGAAGATCCCGAACTACTGCAAGCTTACAAAGATTTAGTCTCGATCGCAGTTCCTCTTCAGTTAGATAGCCAAGTGGCTTTTAAATTGAGAAGTATTGGCTTAGTGAAGTTTGTTGGCAATCAAGTAATTCCCATGTGCGATCTTTATTACCAATATTTTCGAGAAGTTTTTCGGCAATAGGGAAGAATAATGCTCGCGACAAAAGCAACGACGAATTATCTATACCAAGTTGGGGGTAGTTTATCTATTGATGCCCCAACCTACGTAGCGCGGCAGGCAGATAACGATCTGTATGAAAGTTTGAAGGCAGGAGAATTCTGCTACGTTCTCAACTCTCGGCAAATGGGTAAATCGAGCCTGAGAGTTCGGACGATGAAGCGTTTGCAGGAGGAAAATTTCACCTGTGCAGCGATCGATATTACGGCGATTGGTACATCCGACATTACTCCAGAACAGTGGTATGCGGGATTAATTGATAGCATTATCAGTAGTTTAAATTTATACGATTCCTTTAATTTAGAAGAATGGTGGGAGCAAAATCATTTACTTTCGCCAGTCCAGCGCTTTGGCAAGTTTCTAGATGAAGGTTTGCTCAAAAAAATTTCTTCACCTGTAATTCTTTTTGTGGATGAAATTGATAGTATCCTCAGTTTGAATTTTCGGGTTGATGATTTCTTTGCGCTCATTCGGGAATTATTTAATCGTCGGGCCGATCGCATTGCCTACAATCGCTTAACCTTTGCCCTTTTTGGCGTTGCTACGCCTGCCGATCTGATTCGCGATAAACAACGGACTCCTTTTAATATCGGACGGGCGATCGAGTTAAGAGGATTTCAGCTCAAGGAAGCGACTCCTTTAATGCGAGGATTATTATCGAAATCACAAAATCCCGTTGCGGTCATCAAAGCCATACTCGCCTATACGGGAGGGCAACCCTTTCTCACTCAAAAACTTTGTCAGTTAATCTTGCTCTCTAAGGATTCTGTTCCCTTAAATCACGAACTCGTTTGGGTTAACAATCTGGTGCGATCACGCCTCGTCGAAAATTGGGAAATACAAGACCAGCCCGAACATTTTAAGACCATTCGCGATCGCATTCTTTGGAGTAGTGAAAATCGTCAGGGTAAATTACTGGGTTTATATCAACAAATTTTAAGTTCAGAACCGTCATTACACAAACTTGAATGCGGCATCGTTGCCGATGATAGTCCCGAACAAACCGAATTAAGGATTACGGGATTAGTAGTCAAACGAGAGGGGAAACTGCGGGTTTATAACCCCGTTTATGCCGCGATTTTCAATCAACATTGGGTAAATCAAGCCTTAGCAAATTTACGTCCCTACGGAGAAGCCTTTAAGGCTTGGATGGATTCTAATTACCAAGATGAATCGCGCTTGTTACGGGGGCAAGCTTTGCAGGATGCCCTGATCTGGTCGGCGGATAAGAATCTGAGTAACTATGATTACCAATTCTTTTCGGCTAGCCAAGAACTCGAAAAAAGAGAAGTGGAAACGGCTCTCCTTGCTCAAGCTGAGGCTAATCAGATTCTCTCCGCTGCAAAGCGAAGACTAGAACAAACCTTAAAAGCAGAACAGGATGCGAAGCTCCGTTTAGTGGAAATGCAACAAAGACTACAGGCTAGTCTGATGGAAGCAGAAGTTGTACTCAAAAGCGCCTCTGCCAAAGCAACATTTATTCTCAATCAGCAATTTGAGGCGCTGTTGGAGTCGATGGAGGCTGGCAAACAATTGCAAGCTTTAGAAACTTCTACAGGAGAAAAAGCAAGTTTGCGAATGCATGGACTAACGGCTCTCCATCAAGCAGTTTACAATGTATGTGAATACAATCATTTTGCAGGACATCTCGATACGGTCACCTGCATTGCGATCCAACCCAATGACAATCTAATCGCATCGGGAAGTAGCGATCGCACGATCAAAATATGGGATCAAAAGGGGAACTTACTGCAAACTCTCATGGGGCATACAAACTGGATTACCAGTCTCAGCTTTAGCCGTACTGGGCAACATCTAGTTTCCGCCAGTCGTGATGGAACCATTAGGCTGTGGAAGATGAGTCGCTTGACGAAGATGTTTATAGATCAGCCGATCCAAGTGCTTAAAGATCATCAAGCACCAGTTTTAGCGGTGAAATTTAGTCCCACGGATTCCATTTTCGCCTCCTGCGGTGAAGATACCAAAATTCGACTTTGGCGCGATGATGGTACTCCCTTTAACACCTTTGTCGGTCACCACAAATGGGTAACCTGTCTTTGCTTTAGTCCAGATGGCGAACGGATCGTTAGTGGGAGCGCCGATCGGACGATAATTATTTGGAATATTAACGGCACTCCGATTAAAACCTTTAAAGCCCACGATAGCTTTATTGAAGATATCGATATATCGCCATCGGGACGTGTCATTGCTTCGGCAAGTCGCGGACGTGACGTTAAACTGTGGAATATGGAAGGGAATTTAATCGCATTTCTAGAGGGACATACCGATAAGGTTTTGGGAGTGCATTTTCATCCCAATGGTCAATCTCTAGCCTCAGTCAGTAGCGATCGCACGATTAAAATTTGGGACTTCAAAGGGGAATTGCTCAAAACTCTCCAAGGGCATAAAGGCGGAGTCCATAGTATTACCTTCAACTCCAATGGCAGTACGATGCTTACGGGTAGCCAAGATACGACCCTCAAGCTGTGGCGATTGCATGGTAACTCTCTGTCATATATGGATGGACATACGGACGAAATCAATTGCGTAGCTTTTAGTAGTGATGGTCGCTTTATTACTACAGCTAGTAGCGATGGTACGATCAAGATTTGGTTTGCCCATGCCAAACTGATTGCCTCTTTAGAAGGACATAAAGAGAGCGTTAATAGTGTTTGTTTTAGCCCAGACAATCGTTTTTTACTATCCGTCGGAAGCGATCGCGCAATCAAAATTTGGAATGGGAAAGGAAACTTACTAAAAAGTATCTATAACGAACATGAATCATCAATTTATAGTATCGCCTATCGCGGTGATGGCGAGATCTTTGCCTCTGCTAGTGCTGACTGCACGGTTAAGTTATGGAATAAAGAAGGGGAATGGGTGCATACTTTAATCGGACATGCCAATGCTGTATATCAAGTTTGTTTCAGCGCTGATGGGAATATGTTGGCAACGGCAAGCCAAGATAAAACCGTTAAACTCTGGCATTGGGATGGAACCCTATTAAATACTTTGAGCGGACATACGGGCGAAGTCTATAGTGTTTGCTTTAGCCCTGACAGCCAAATCGTGGCTAGTGGTAGTAAGGATGGCAGTATTAAATTATGGAGACTTGATGGTAAATTATTGAGAACCTTAAACGAGCATAGTGCTGAAGTAAGGAGTGTTTGCTTCAGTCCCGATGGGAATGCTCTAGCTTCGGGCGGTAACGATCGCACAGTCAGGATCTGGAGTCTGGATGGCAAAGAGCTGCTAACGCTGCAAGGGCATCATGCACCAGTAAAGAGCGTTTGCTTTAGTCCTAGCGGCGACACCCTCTTGTCAGCTAGTACCAATGGTCGAGCGATTCTTTGGGATTTCTCATTACCCCATCTGATGGAGCTAGGCAACAACTGGATTAAAGACTATTTGGAAACCCATGAGCCTCCTAATTTAAGCTCGCAATGTGAAAGATAGCCAAGTAATACCAAAGATAAGTGGTGGCGCGGAGCGCCGCCACTTATCTTGAGCGCAAAGCGCTGTATGAAATGTTTCTATGGATTAATAGTTTCAATTCTTGCGGATAATCCCTGTTGGGCGAGGCGTGAAACTTGTACCTCCGCAATGCGGCGATCGCTATAGGCTCCGATCTGGACTACTAGATAACCGTTAAGACGAGAGGCAAAGGAATTAGGGACAATCTGGCGCACTTGCGCAACCGCATTGGCGGAAGAGACAGGAACAACTACTCGATAGCGTGGTGGTGTTTGGGGGGTGAGACTTGTGTTCGCGAGGGGTGCAATTTGGATGGGTTGATTTACAGGTTCCCCACTGGGAGGAAAAGAGCGGACAGGACGCAAACTCGAAGTAATTTCGGTGTTCGTTGGTATGGGGGAATCCAATCCCCTAGGGGCGATCCTGATGATAACGGAAGTTACGGGCTCGTACCAAAAAGGATTATTAGCTTGATTGGCTTGATTGGCTTGATTGGCTTGATTTCCTTGAGTATTGGCAAAATTAAAGCTATTATTCGGATTGGAAGCGGTCGGTCTAACCAATGCTGGCGGACTATCCAGATGAGATGCAAGGTTCATGGGCTGACTGGCGGAAATCTCTTGTTCTAGTTTGAGGTTGGCAAAGCGATCGCTTTTAGGATTGCTGGGAATGGTGCTTGGGTTTGCGCTTGCAGCATTTGCTACAGAACTATTCACAAAATTATTCACAAACAAATTAGATGGCGGACGCACATTTAATAGTTGTAAATTCCCTTTCACTCTTTTAATGTCTAATTGATTGCCAATGACGACAACCGCATTACGGCTGACATTTTGGAGATCGAGTGTACCATTTCCCTGCAAAGTATTATTGCCATCATCGTTAGCCTTGCCCAAATCGGGCTTGGCTAGATCGGAAATTGTTAAGCCATAGTTGCGATTATTGATGATCGCATTGCCTCGCAAAACTGGTTTGGCATTGGCTTGAATTAATATGCCATTTTGATTTTGTGTGAAAGTATTTTCGGTGATTTGGGGAGTTGCCTCTTGACGGATACTCATCCCGAATGTAGTTTGTTGAAAGAGATTGCTACGAATATCAGGGCTTGCTTCCCCCTCGATCGCTAAGCCACTGGTTCCATTCCGAAAGAATTGATTAAAGGAGACGATCGCCGCCGATTTTCCCGTAATTAGCGCTCCATCTTGCTGATTACCAAGAAAAGTACTATTGGAAACCGTGGGACTGGCATTTTCAATCCAGAGTCCATAACCTCTAGAATTGGGGTTAGTTACGGTTACGCCCCGTAGTTCTGAGCGATCGCCTAGAGCGATCGCCACATTTTGCGGAAACCCCGATCCCGTTAAAAGCGTTCCTCCCCCTAAAATTGTAATCCCTTTCCCCTTAATGGTTTCATCCCCTCGCAAAGTTAAAGCTGAAGGCAGGCGAATGGGAAACTGCTCACCTGTGGTACTACTATAGGTTCCATTAGTTAGTTGTATGATCTGTTCAGACTGGGCGCGACTGAGGGCATAGGTAATAGTCTTAAATGGTGATGTATTGCTGCCGCGATCGGGGCGATCAAGTCCCGTCAGTGGATTTACATAGATAATATTTGGGTTAGTATTTGGGTTAGTATTTTGATTGGCAGCCTTTGAAGTTTGAGACGATGGCGTTTGTGCGGCAAGAGGCAATGCGATTATTAGGCAAGGAGACAGAATCGCAATTGGTATTAAATCGGTGAGATGTTGCAAGATAAGGGCTTTAAATGTCCTATGGATAATTATTTTCATGTGCGGATTGCTTCCCTTAAATGCTGAATTTATGGAACGGGATATGGGGCAAGGCTACTCAAAATATTAAATAAAATATTCAATAAAATATTAAATCTAGATTAAATTTAAAGTCCATATCCTTAGTGGTGCAGAAAAGTCTGGAAAAGGTTGCTAGGCATAGAGTCTCAGAATGAGACAAGAGGGATAAAAGGGGCAAGAGATGAGATACTCAAGTTCCTCAACAAAAGATCTTATCCATGCC
>NZ_SELU01000018.1:0-78282 GCF_006861605.1 Pseudanabaena sp. UWO310
AAATCGTCTCGACTTCCTCGTGCTGCTCTTGGATCTGGGACTTCCTTGAGATAATCTATAAGGCTTTTACTCATTTTCTACTTCATTTACTGATTTTGCTTCAATTATGCCTTGATTTCGGTTTATACGACTTAACTAATATCCTTAGTATCTACTTCCTCTTTCTTGAAATAGCCCTGCCTTAAAAAGGGGGAAGAATTTAATTCTCCCCCCTTTTTAAGGGGGGCTGGGGGGGATCTAGTGAATTCTTAAATGGTTTCTTAGACTAAAAATAAATGATTAGGATCGAGATAGACTTGAAATGGTTGAGAATATTGCTTCAAAACCAGCCATTTCTCTTTAAATACTTCCGCTTGTAGATGATAGTCCCAATCATGACTGGGAGGAGTCTTTAGCTTGATGTATAAGGTCATACGGTGAGGCGTTTCCGTGGTGCGAACTAACCAGCAGGGAAGTATATTAGGCGAATCATTTTCGGATTCATGCTCAAGAAAAACGATATCGTGAGCGCGAATTCCGATATGAGTTAGCGGTTTAGCATTGGAATAGTTAACCTGTAGCTTACATTCCCAATCTAGAGCTTCGACGAGATCGGGCGCGATCGCATCAACCTCAATCCGTGAAAAGTTTTTACACCCCGTAAGCCTCGCTGTCTGCACATTGGCGGGATGCTCTAAAACGGTTGACTTCTCCCCGTAACTCATCACCTTACCGCGATCTAAAATCAATAGGTTTTGGCAAATACGATAAGCTTCATCGATATTGTGAGTTACAAAGAGAGTGATTCCTTTATAGGTACTAAGCACCGAGATGAGTTCCCTTTCTATTTGGTTGCGGAGATGGGTATCGAGCGCAGAAAAGGGTTCATCTAGCAGGAGGATATCAGGTTGACTGACCAAAGCCCTAGCAAGGGCAACACGCTGCTGCTGACCACCTGAGAGTTGATGCGGATAGCGATCGCCAAAGGATTGCAGATCAATACTTTGTAATTGCTCCGCAACTTTTTGTCTAACCTCCGATCTCGGAAGATCTTTGGGTAATCCAAAAGCAATATTTTGGGCAACCGTCAGGTGGGGGAAAAGGGCATAGTTTTGGAACAGAAAACCAATATTGCGATCGCGGCTGGGTAAATTAATTGCTTTAGCACTATCAAATAAAACCTTGCCATCGATCACAATTCGCCCACTTGATGGATTCTCCATCCCTGCGATGCACCTGAGCAGCATACTTTTCCCCGTACCAGATGCACCCAAAATACCAATGGATTGATCAACACAATGCAAAGCAATTTGCAAATCAAATTCTGGTAATTGTTTGTAGATGTCGATGAATAAGCCTTCATTGGTGATCGGCGTTAGGTGATTGGTAATTGGTGATTGAGGATTGGCAATTGAAGTTGTTACTTTATCCTTTTTCCTATTTCCTCTTTCCCTGCCCCGTTCTCTCTTGTTTGACCAAAAATGTGCAATAGCGATCGCAGACAAAGACATCGATAAAATTATGGCTGTCCATAACCAAGCTTCCTGCGTTGAACCTGATTCTACCGCAGCATAAATAGCAATGGGAATCGTGGTGGTTTGCTTAGGAATATTACCTGCTAGCATCAAGGTTGCCCCAAATTCGCCTAAGCCTCTAGCAAAGGAAAGCATGGTTCCTGCTAAAATTCCGGGAAAGGCTAGGGGTAAAGCTATTTGATAGAAGACTCTAAATTCAGAAGCACCTAGAGTTTTGGCAGCACGCAATAGATTTCCATCCACCTGCTCGAATGCACTTTGGGCAGTTTTGTACATTAGAGGAAAAGTGACAACTATGGATGCAACCACCCCCGCATACCAAGTAAAAATAATGTTGAAATGGAAGAGCTGCAAAAACTTCCCTACCCAGCCATACTGCCCAAATAGTTGCAGTAGCAAAAAGCCAACAACTGTGGGTGGTAATACTAGTGGGGCAAGGAAAATGCCATCAAATAACGTTTTCCACTTGCCCCGATATTCGAGAAGACTATAGGCTGACGTAATTCCCAAGAAAAATGTAAAGAAGATAGCAGTAATTGCTACCTTAAGCGATATCCAAAATGGAGAGAAATCAAAGGCTACTGAATCCATATTTCTCGAAAATAGTTTTAGCGGTTTCGGTGGATAAAAAGTCTAGATAAGATTTAGCGATCGATTGATTGGCGCTTTTTCTGACAACAGCAATGGGGTAGACAATTGATTCGTGAAGCTTAGCATCAATGACTTGCACTACCTTAATTTTAGTAGAGGTTTTTGCATCGGTGGCAAAAACAAATCCCGCTTGTGCATTACCAGATTCAACAAATTGAAGCACTTGACGCACGTTATTTCCTAAGACAAATTTTGATTGCAAATCTGGCAATAGTTCTAATTTCTTCAAAGCTTGTTCGGCATATTGACCTGCGGGAACGCTACGGGGATCGCCGATCGCAATTCGTTCAAAATCAGCTTTAGTTAAGTCTTTCAAGTCGCTAACATCTCCTTTATCTGATGGCACAATCAAGACAATGCGGTTACTTAATAAATCGCGTCGGGTATCAGTAATGATTAAATCTCTCTTTTGCAATTCATCCATTTGCTTGGCTGCCCCAGGAATGAGAACATCGACGGGAGCCCCATTCATGACTTGTTGTTGTATATTACCTCCGTTTGCAAAGTTAGTCCGAACTGATACATTAGTTTTTACTTGATTATATAACGGTGTAAGTTCGTTCAATACGTCCTTAAGACTTACCGCCGCAGAAACCGTTAATTGGGCGTTCTCTTGATTGCTATTGGTTGGTTGGATTGATTCTTGACTGGCTACGGGTTTATTTGTTTGTTCAGTTGTTGGGGAGAAAAAGCTACATCCTACGATCGCGGATAAGGTGACAACGATTAAGGAGAGAAAAGTAATAACTTTTTTCTTGTTCATAGAGTCTCGGATGGGATTATTTTCTATAATATCTATAATATTTTAGTATAGAAGCTTTCAAATCATTATGGGTAATCTAAGATACTCTCCTGCCAGTGAAGAATTAGACGTTGCGGCGCAAAGTGCCGCAACGTCTAATTCTTGGTTTTTGATGTCTATTTCTTTGGTGGGAAGGGAGTAGAGAAAACACAACAAATAGAAAAACCCTAAGCACAGAATGAGTGCTAGAGTAGTCGGCGCATAGGAGGCTCTATTGCCATAAATTAAGTCACCAAATGTATTAACCCAAGAAGAGAAGGTTGGCGCTTCGCGCCAACCTTCTCTTCTTGGGGCTTGATTTTGTCCTTACTGAAATTGCGCCAGAAACTCTAACATCAACTCTTCTTCGGACATTTGCTGTAATCGTAGAGATGTCGGTCCTTTTAAAAACTCCTTAATCGTCATCCGCCGATCGCGAAAATCGACAACAAATTGATGCATTTGTTCGATAATTGCGATCTGATCCTCGATTTCCCGCAAAGCCTCGCCAATCGGATCGCCGCCATACTTAGTTATCTTTTTGAAAGTGGCAGTCATTTCCCCTTGCTGTGTTTTTTTCGTGATTTTTAATTGCTGTTTTAAATTTTCTAATTGATCCTTAAGATATCTATTCTCCGCTTCCACTTTAGCACAGTGGCGACTCAGATCGTCAGTACTATCGCGATCGATAATTGCCCCCAATTCTTGCTCCTTTTCAATTGCCAGAAGTCTTGCTAGGTCTCCATCTTGATAAGCGAGATTAATCTCTTTCATAATCTCAGTACGATATTCCTTCTCCGCTTCATCAGTTACTTTGTCTGGATGAAAACTATCAGCTAAACGCAAAAAAAGTTGGCGAATTTTTTTCAACTCATCACGATCTGGTTTCGGAATGTCTTCGATAATTTGCTGATTAGAATGTCCCCGATAGTGAGCCCAATCGAATTCATCTTCAAATTCATCATCATTTTCAAATAGCTCCTCTTCAATGGGCAAATGCTTGGGACTAATGACTCCATCCAATTGCAAATTATAATAGACTGTCTCAATATCTTTACGAGATTTCTTGCCCAATTTTCTCCCAGTCAGAATTTCTTGAAAAACAGCATGAATTTGCTCATCGAGTTCCAAAATCTTTTGCCGAAAAGGAGCAACTCGTTGTGCAATCTGAATGCCCACCTCTTTGATACTGTCATTAAGAGCGTTTAACTTAGTGCGGTTAGTCTCAATTTGTTTGATAAGTTTACTGTTTTCTTTCTCCAAAAAATTAAGGCGAATACGCAGATCGGAAAGTCCTAGCTCATTATTATTAGTATCCGTAAGAGTCTTAGATTTTCGAGCCATAGGAGATGAATTGAGGAATAGTGTTAATATTCTAATCTGAAAGATGGCAGTGTACAGAGACGGGAGATTACTATTTTTAACTATTCTTGTCTCAGATAACAGTTTGCTGTTAGCACAATATTCAGGATAAATTTGCTAGAATTTTAACATTTTATAATCTTTTTATAATTTATATGTAGCTATCGCCTACTAGGACAAATCAAACCCCAAGAATTGACTGGCGGCGCGAAGCGCCGCCAGTCAATTCTTGGGGTTTGATTTGTCCTAAGCCAAGTGACTGTAGCTATAGCAATCCTAAATGGTTTGAGGAAGTGCACCCAAAGGGGTGCGCTTCCTCAAATCCCAAAATCTACAAATGATTTATACCAATTCACGAAAGTGTGACAACACTCTTGTGAACTAAACACCAAACCCAGTAAGGTTTTGAGATCTCCAAAATGACGTTGCCATTTTGGGGATTGGTATTAGGATAGCTATACCAACTGTGAAGTGAATCATACTCTAATGCAACCTACCAAAAGCGATCGGGGTTATCTCTTCTCGTTTTGATAATCCACCTCGCCAGTAATAGGCGATCGCTTCGCCTTCAGCATTTTGAACTACGCCAATCGTTCCAGTTCCCAAGCCCGTTTGCCCTTTGCGGCGACTATCCTTTGCGTGGGGAGCGCTAGTCGAGTCAATCACTGGAATCAGGATTTCATTGGGGCGATCGGGGTTGGGGCTTGGCTTGGCTCGAACGATCATTACATGACCAGTATTGTGACTGTCAAGGTCTTGGGGACGCAACCAAGCAACAATATCGCCAGCACGTAGATCGCTAGCTTTACGAATCCTTTCCCAGTGCTTAGTTTCTTGGGCTTTACTAGCAAATAATGCATAAAAGTCTTGAGCGAGGGGACGATGAACTTTTGATTTAGAGACGGGTAATTCGCCATAGGCTTCTGGCAATACCCTTTGCAGTGAGTAGTCTAAGAAACCTGAACAGTCGTAGTTATAGCGTCCACTAGCCTCATCCACATCGGTAATATGTTGGTAAGTTGAGGTTTGTTTTGTCTCAAGTTGCCGCTCGGCTTCTTGCAGTAAAAGCGATTTCTCCATGCTTTGGGATGAGGTTACAAAAGCCAGACCTGCCAAACCGAAGGTGGCTAACGACGCTATACCGATAAAAGTTATTTTCTGAATATTCATGGATCTAGATCTCCAAATAAGTAGCTAGGCATAAGTAAACTTAAAACCGAGAAGGGCATACCGCCCGCGCAGCGGGCGGTATGCCCTTCTCGGTTTCTCGCCTATCCCTTTGACTAGGCGATCGCGCAAAGCGTCTAGAACCATTTTGATTTAATTTGATTTAATTTGATTTAATTTGATTAAAAAAGGCGATCGCTTTTATTGCAAATTTTTTCTCGATGTGGATTTGATTAAAAAGGGCTGTAAGAAGCATATTCATCCACCATATTCATCCACCATATTCATCCACCATATTCATCCACCATATTCATCCACCATATTCATCCACAATGTTATAAATTGCTTGCGCTAAAGCTGGATCGAAGGTCAATTGAAGGATCCCAGTCTCAGGGTTCTTCATGATTACATTTTCTATACCTTGTGGCTTAAAACGCAACATATCCTTTTCAGTATTGATATCAACTTTGAAATTGTCTCCATCTACTCGGACAGAAACAATATCATCTAGAGAAAGTTGATATGTAAATTTGAGAAGGTATTTAAGCCGACTTGATGTATCTATGACCTCATAGATTTTGTCCCTATCAGTAAAAGAAATATCAGTCATATGGTTATTCCAATAATTTCTATTTAGCTTAGCTCCACGCGGTAGTCTTCTTTGGGGGGGTAATACCAAAGCTCAAAATGGCTACGCCATTTTGAGCTTTGGTATTACCCTTACTGGGTGTTGTCACACTTTCGTGAATTTGCGTTAGATCCTAAGCAAACCTTACATTGCTATATAATCTTAAAAGCCATCCAAATAGATAGTTTGTATCCTTACAATAACTTATGACTCTCGCTCCCTACGGTTCTTGGAAATCACCTATTAGTTCTGACTCGATTGTTTCTAGTAGTATTCGGCTCGGCGCGATCGCCATTGATGGGGGTAATGTTTATTGGAATGAAGGTAGACCAACCGAAGGGGGAAGAAATGTGATCATGCGCTATGACGGTGATTACAGCGAGATGACCTCTGCTCCGCTCAATGTGAGATCGCTAGTTCACGAGTATGGCGGCGGCGAATATCTGGTCAAGGACGAAAGAATTTACTTTTCTAATTTTAGCGATCGCTGCATCTATCGCAAAATTGGCGAGGGAACACCCAAACCATTAACCGTGGAAGGAGCTTATCGCTATGCAGATTTTGTTTGGAATCGCATCTATGGCAAATTGATCTGTGTGCGCGAAGATAGTACGGAAACTGGTGAACCGATTAATACCTTAGTGGCGGTAAATACAGCTAATGGTGAAGATATTCAAGTATTAGTATCGGGGGCAGATTTTTATGCTTCGCCACGACTCAATTCCACAGGGGACAAGCTCGCATGGATTAGTTGGCAGCATCCAAATATGCCTTGGGATGGAACGGAACTCTGGCTAGCCGATCTGGTGGAATCAAATACGGGAGTTCTCACCATCCAAAACCCTCAACTGGTAGCTGGTGGTAAGGATGAATCGATTTTCCAGCCCGAATGGTCACCTGATGGCAATCTCTACTTTGTTAGCGATCGCACGGGTTGGTGGAATCTCTATCGTACTTCCGCAGAAAATATTGCAATTCAGCCCCTATGTTCGATGGAAGCTGAATTTGGTTTGCCGCAGTGGGTGTTCGGAATGTCTACCTACGGCTTTACGGGTGATGGCAAGATTCTTTGTTCCTATACCCAGCAGGGTAAATCCCATTTAGCAATTCTCGATCCCTTGCATCTCGATCGGGGCTTACAAGAAATCGATTTACCCTTTACGTCAATTTCTGGACTGCGTTGTGAAGGCGATCGCGCGGTTTTTCACGGGGGCTCGCCAACGGAACCGACAGCAATTGTTTTACTCAATCTGACGACGGGAAATTGGCAAAAGATACGGGTTGCGTCAGATTTGCAGATCGATCCCCACTATATTTCCGCCGCTCAGCCCATCGAGTTTCCCACCGAAAATGGCAAAACAGCCTACGGGCTATTCTATCCTCCTAAGAATAAGGACTTCCAAGCCGAGGCTTCCGAAAAGCCCCCTCTATTGGTTAAAAGTCATGGCGGTCCTACAGCTTCTACTTCAGGAAGTCTCAGTCTAGGCATTCAATACTGGACGAGTCGGGGCTTTGCCGTACTGGATGTGAACTATGGCGGCAGCACTGGCTATGGACGCGAATATCGCGATCGCCTTAAGGGTAATTGGGGCATCGTCGATGTGGATGACTGTGCCAATGGGGCAAAATTCCTTGCCGACAAGGGTTTAGTAGATGGCGATCGCCTTGCGATTTCGGGAGGAAGTGCTGGCGGCTATACGACCCTCTGCGCTTTGACCTTTCGCGATGACTTTAAAGCGGGGGCGAGCCATTACGGAATATGCGACCTCGAAGCTCTTGCTACGGATACCCATAAATTTGAGTCGCGCTATCTCGATAGTCTAATTGGCAAATATCCTGAGCAGAAAGAAATTTATATTCAGCGATCGCCTATTCATTTCACCGAAAAACTTTCCTGCGCGATCGCCTTTTTTCAAGGTTTAGAGGATAAGGTCGTACCGCCCAATCAAGCGGAAATGATGGTGGATGCTCTACGTCAAAAGGGTTTACCAGTTGCGTACGTACCTTTTGAAGGCGAACAGCACGGCTTCCGCAAAGCCGAAAATATCAAACGTGCTCTTGATGGTGAGTTCTATTTTTACGCACAAATTTTTGGCTTTACACCTGCTGACGAAATTGAGCCGATCACGATCGAAAATCATTTTTAAGTAATGAAGTGCCGCGCAGAGCGCGGCACTTCATTACTTAAGCTAAGGGCAATCTAGTCAGAATAGCCACCAGCGAGTAAATACATTGATAACCTATAAAAAAACACTAAATGATCTACTTCTCGATAAGTGCGATCGACAAATTCCCATCCTTCTTCTCCTTCTCCCAGCATATACCTATTGGCAAGATGTACTACAGTTATAGATCTTCGGGAGATAGGCGATCGTTGAGGATCTGACCGTCACGAAAGAGAATGATCCGCTGACTATTGCGAGCGACATCCGCTTCATGGGTAACCATGACTACTGTAATCCCGCTAGCATTCAACTCCCCAAATAGTTCCATTACTTCCTGAGTCGTATGCGAATCAAGCGCCCCAGTGGGTTCATCGGCTAGCAACATCACAGGATTATTAACGATCGCTCTCGCGATCGCTACCCGTTGCTGTTGTCCGCCCGACATTTGGTTAGGACGATTATTTAAGCGATGCCCCATCGCTACCCGTTCGAGAGCGGCTACTGCCCGTTCCTTCTGTTCCCGATTGGGAACATTAGCATAGGCCATCGGTAACATCACATTTTCCATCGCCGAAAGTTGCGGCAAGAGGTGATATTGCTGAAAGATAAAGCCGATTTTGAGATTGCGAACCTTTGCCAAATCGCGTTCTTCCATATGGGAGACATCTTGCTCATCCAAGAAATATTGTCCCGATGTACTGCTATCGAGACAACCAATGATATTCATACAAGTAGATTTGCCCGAACCAGAGGCTCCCATAATCGCACAATATTCTCTTTCCTTAATCACAAAGCTGACATCTTCTAAGGCTCTGACCAAGGTATCGTTTTGACCATAGTACTTACAGACATTATTTAAACGGACGATTTCTCTTCTAGATTCAGCAGTTGAAGAGATAGGAGCGATCGCATTGGTAGTTATCATGATTTCTTTCTTTTTTGGTAAATGCTTGTAAATGCGTAAATCTTCAAATCAATACAGGCTAAAAGCTAAAGACTCATGGTTAGATACTGCGCAGAGCCACAATTGGATCGAGCTTGGCAGCTTGGCGAGCGGGAAAGATGCCAAAAAACAGACCAATCCCCCCCGATACGCCCACGGCGAGGCAAATTGCACCAATAGAGACACCAGCTTGTAAGGGGGAAACTGCGGCAATGAGGAGAATGCCACCAACGCCAATGCCCGTCCCGATCGCTCCGCCCAATAATGACAAAATGACCGCCTCAATCGTAAATTGGGTCAAAATGTCGCTAGGAGAAGCCCCGATCGCTTTACGAAGCCCGATCTCACTCGTACGCTCGGTAACGGATACCAGCATGATATTCATAATGCCAATGCCGCCCACCAGTAGGGAAATCCCTGCGATCGCCGCTAACATGATCGTCAAGGCACTGGTAATATTACCGACGATTTCTAGGGCATCCTGCTGCGTGCGAATGGTAAAAGTATCGTCAGCATTAATATCAGAAGTACGATGGCGCAGACGCAAGAGGTTTGCGATTTGGAATTGAGCCGCACTAACATTATCGTTGCTAGTTGCCGAAACGTTAACTACAGCTACGGCAACACCGTAGGGAGAGGTTTTACCCGTTAATCGGCTGGACATAGTAGTAATCGGCATGAAAATCGTGTCGTCTTGATTGGTTCCGAGAAACGCGCCTTTTTCAGCCATGATCCCGATAACTTCGTAGCTGGTGCCGCGCATTCTTACTGTCTGTCCGAGGGCACTACCCTGCGGAAACAGATCCTTAGCGATCGCCGCCCCCAAGGCAATCACCCTTGAATTTCGCTTAGTATCCTCTTCATTAAAAAATCTCCCCGAACTCACATCCGCATTCCGAACAACCGTGTAGCTTGCGGTCGTACCGATTAGGGTAGCGCGTTTGGTATTATTGCCAGCGATCGCCAACTCCGAGCCATTAATCTGGGGCGCAACACTGCGAACGGTGGGGACTTGGGTAGCGATCGCATCGGCATCAGCCAGTACTAACCGATTGGGGGGAGCAATTACATTACGACGCGCATTATCCGTACCCGTAATCACGAAAATTACATCCGTACCAAGGGATTGAAATTGCTGAGATGCGTACTTTTGTGCGCCCTGACCAACACCAACCATCAAAATCACCGAGGCATTACCGATGATGATACCCAACATCGTTAATGTACTTCGCAAACGATTAGCTGCTAGGGTTTTACCCGCCATGCGTAAGCTTTCCCAAGTATCCATCCTTAAAATCTTCCTGAGTTACCAGTAACCATATAATTACAAACCAAAACTAGAGAGAGTACCGCCCACAAGGCAGGCGGTAATCTCTTCTAGGTTTTAAGTAGCGACTTAAGTGCATTTATATAAGTACCTCAGCATAATTAAAATCTAGAGCTAAAACCTGCGGCACACGCGCAGCGTGCGCCGCAGGTTTTAGGGTTTTATATTTAATTGAGCCCACTTACTTAGATGCATTTAACAGATGCTTTCATAAATAGATCCTAAATCATTTGGAGTTTCCTTGGTTTGTAAAAATCTAATCTATAGCAATATAGATGAGTGGCGGCGCAAAGCGCCGCCACTCATCTTTGGGGTTTTGAAACGAGTTAAGAAATGGCTATGCCATTTCTTAACTTGGTATAGCTGCCGCCAACTGTATCAGGACATAAAACCCCAAAGAGAGTTGCCGCGCGGAGCGCGGCAACTCTCTTTGGGGTTTTGATCTTGTCCTAACAAAACTGGCGGCAGCTATATTACGTGGCTATAGGAAGCGGAATTTAGAAATAAACTGGTTTTGGGTTAGCATAAGTTTTAGTTAAACTTGCGAAATTTTCGATTTTCTATGCCTAAGCTATCAAAACCACCCGATCCTAACGATCCTGAATACCAAAGCCTCGAACGTAGGGTTAACTTTTATTTGCACCTTGCCATCTATTCGGCTTGTATGACCTGTATGTGGTTTATTCAATCGATCACTGAAAAAGTATGGATATGGTCAGTGTGGGTAGCGGTAATCTGGGCAGTTTTGCTGCTCAGTCATGGCATTTGGGTTTTATCCAAAGAAAGCAAGATGCAGAATGTAGAGAACTAAAGATGGGCAGCGTTTCGCGCTGCCCATCTTTGCCTACCTAGACTGGGAGGGAAATATAGCTGTCGCTGTACTAGGACAAATCAAAACCCAAGAATTAATTGGCGGCGCGAAGCGCCGCCAATTAATTCTTGGGTTTTATGTCCTAAGTCAAGTGACTGTAGCTATAGCTGCTCTAAAATAATTGGCTATAGCCATATACCCAACCTTTAATTCCATGAGTACTTCAGAACGCATCGAACAATTAGCTGCGACGATCGCCGAGGATATTTACATTGACATTGCGAAGTGGCATTTGTATTTAAATGATGCCCATTTGCATCGTCCCCTCGCAGAAAAGTTTTATCCCATGCTACCCGATGGTATTACTTCGGCGGATGTCGCTAAAGTTTTAAATGGAACTACGATCGAAATTGGTGGCGGCAACCGTGAACTTCCCTTAAGCGATCTGATTCCTAAGTCTTGCCAAAATAGACTATTGGCTATTTTGGAAGAATTTGAATATTAAAAATAATGGAAGATGCTTTGCATCTTCCATTATTAGGGACTTGCGAGAAAATAAGATGCCAATCCAGATTTGCCAGAATCGTTGGTGCGGCGGAGCCGCACCAACGATTCTGGTTTTATATTTGCTACTTCATTAAGTCGCAAGTCCCTTACCTCTCAAAGAGCGCTATAACGATCTATGACCACCGTCGTTTCCAATCCTGTCTTTCAATCTATGCGTCGTCGTTTGGCGTTTTGGTACGCGAGCGTGACCGCAGTTTTATTAATTGTCTTTGCAACGGGCTTCTATCTCTACGTCCAATCAACCTTGATCGATCGCATTGATGACACCATCGATCACGTTGCCGAAGTAATCGAGCGATCGCTGATCCGATCTAATTTAATTGATTTGGAATCCGACTTTAGTCGCAATTTTTCGGCAAATGCCCAAGCAATTGATGCCGATCATATCGATATTGACTGGTTCAGCGCTAAGGGGGAAATTCTCTGGACGACTAATATCAATACGGAGTCATTACAATTGCGGGAAAGGGGTATCCTGCGACCTGTATATCGCACCGTACATTTATCTGATGCTGAGCCATTAAGACAGATGACCGAGCCGATCGTCATCAATGGCAGGCTTTTAGGATATTTACGCATTAGCCATCCTTGGTTTGAAGTTACCAAACCGATTAAGCAATTGTTTCTTGATCTGGCGATCGGTACGACGCTCATGATATTTGTCGTTTTACTATGTGGTTGGTGGCTGGCGGGAATTGCCTTAGAACCAGTACGCGAATCCTATCAAAGGTTAAAACAGTTTACGGCGGATGCTTCCCACGAACTTCGCAATCCGATCGCTGTAATTCAAACCAATGTCCAAGTGGCGCTTGCCGATCCCGATCCTACATTTCAGCGATCGCAACTGGAAGCGATTGAAAGGATTACCCGCCGTTTGGGGAGATTAATTGACGATTTATTATTTTTAGCGCGTCACGATGGCGGAATGACCAATCAACGCCGAGAAGCTTGCAATTTATCGCAAATCCTGTATGAAGTTGGCAAAGAACAGGAAGCGATCGCCCAACAAAAGGAAATCTGCCTTGAATTACCCAGTTCAGACGCAAAACTAATTATTTCGGGAGATCGCGATCGCTTGGGGCGTTTATTTACAAATCTAGTGAGTAATGCGATCGCCTATACGCCCAAGGGTGGTAAGGTACAGATCGCAGCGCTGAGTAATTCTCAAGATCGAGTACAGGTGCAGATCAAGGATACGGGCATGGGCATTCCCGAAACCGAGCTATCCCAAATATTTGAGCGTTTCTATCGCTATCAACCGCAAAAAAGTAGCAAGTCTAGTTCTAAATCTGCCAATTCCTTTACCAGCGGATCGGGACTGGGACTGGCGATCGCCAAAGCGATCGCTGAAAGTCATCAAGGGCAAATTACGGTCGAGAGTAAAGTCGGACAGGGAACTACTTTTACTGTTAATCTTTAGGAATTTCGGGTAGTCCTAAAAATAAAAGGATTTATCCCAAAGCTCAAAATGGCATCACTGGTTAACTAATGGGGATAGATTCTGAAATGCCCATTTCATGCCAACCCAAAAAGTGCAAATATGTCGATCATGCTTAATCTGATCAGTGACCACACCATTAATAATGATATTTTATAGAAATCATCTCACCTTTCAAAAACTTTAATAAAGAATCCCAGCTATCAAGTTCCATTTGAGAATATGAGATCTCTGTTCCATCAGTAGGTTCATTTTCCTCATCCATACATAAAACAATTTTCCGAATACCTGCAAGAAGAAAAATAGCAGGACGATTTTCCCAAGTATTTTCACTTGATTCATCGTCTTCATCTTCTTTTGCTCTGATTTTAGCTTTTTCCCATGCCTCGTCATTTGATGATGCTTGTATCAGGATTATATTTTCCCAAATTGGATATTTATCTTGATTTGCATCCCTAAATTTTACATACATAATTGCGTGCGCAGCATACCATTTCATGATATTTAGTAGCTATCCTCTCTTTTATCTATAAAGAAAAACCTTCAAAAATTTTCTTATGGTTCTTTTGATCGAAAATTGCTAAATAGGAAAGGATGGGCGGCGCTTTGCGCCGCCCATCCTTTCCTATTTAGCCCTACTAAATTTCGAGATTAAAAACATCGCGATCGCCCCTGCGCCAAAACCGCTAATATGGGCTAAATAGGCGATTCCTGGTAAACTGGGATTCGCCATTGCTGCATAAACAGTTTGTCCAGCAATCCATAAACCGAGAAATACCGCCGCAGGAATAGGAATCGCCGTCACAAAAAATCCGAGGAACACTAAACTTAAAATCCTCGCACGCGGAAATCGAATTAAATACGCACCCATTACCCCCGATATCGCCCCACTCGCTCCCACCATCGGAACCATCGAAGTTGGAGCCGTTACCACCTGTCCAATTCCAGCGATCACACCACAAATCAAGTAGAAAAATAGAAATTTCCAATGACCGAGCCGATCTTCAATATTATTGCCAAATAGATAGAGAAACCACATATTCCCAACTAAATGGAAGATACTACCGTGGAGAAATTGGGATGATAATAAAGCGATCGCGTGTTTGGAGGGATTAGCAATTAATTCCTTGGGAAATAAAGCCCAATTTTCCAACCATTCCCCCAGTTGAAAGTTGGGCAAACTGGTTTGATATCCAAATATCAGCACGTTCACTAAAATCAATGAATAGACAACGATGGAAGTATCCTGAGTCGGATTGTCGTCATGTAAAGGAAACATTACTAACCAATAGCTCCATTTTTATGAGTAATCGCTTAATCCATATCATCCAACTTGATCCTCGGATCGACGGCTTTAAGCAGTAGGTCACCGATGAGATTACCGACCACTAACATTAAAGTCCCCAACATCAAGCCAGCCATGACTAGATTGGTATCTTTTTCTCTTGTCGCTTCGAGTAGCAATTTACCCAAACCTGGCCAACTAAAAAAGAACTCTGTAATAAAGGCTCCACCCAATAATCCACCAAATTCAAAGCCTAACAATGTGATCAAAGGATTTATGGCATTGCGGAGGGCGTGAACGTAGATCACCTTACCTTCGGGCAAACCCTTGGCGCGGGCAGTTTTAATATAGTCTTGGCGTAATACATCCAACAAACTACCGCGCATGATCCTCTGCAATCCTGCAAAGCTGACCACCGTCAAAGTCAGAGTCGGGAGGATCGCGTGATGTCCGATATCGAGAAATTTACCCAAAGGCGATAGATCGGCAAACCCAATACTAGTCATACCTCCCACGGGAAACCAGCCCGTATTTTGCGCCACCATCAATAATAGGATTGCCAAGACAAAACTAGGAAAACCCTGCGTGGCATAGCTGACAATCTGAATTAAGCGATCGCTCCAAGTATTTTGCTTAACGGCACTATAAATACCCAGAGGAATCGCCAACAACCATGTCGTTATCAACGAAGCAAGGGACATGATCAGCGTATTTCCAGCCCTTTCGACAATTAACGGCGTAACGGGCGCTAACCCTTGACAACGCACACCCAGATCACCATTTAGGGTATTTCGCAACCACAAAAGATACTGCAATGCTTCGGGCTTATCGTAGTTAAGCTGTTTTTCTAACTGCTCGATGGTCTTTTTAGGCGTACTGGGGTTGTTACGTAATTCGGAAAAACAATTTCCGGGAGATTTTGTAATGGCAAAAAAACTTAAAACAGACACCCCAAAAATAACAATCACCGCCTGTCCTAGTCGCTTCACCACAAAACCCGTCGTATCGTTAAAAATCAAGCGCCAGAAAGGGTGATTGACTCGATTTGCAGTTGTCATGATTTGCTGTTGCTAGTTAATCAGTTTTGGCAGTTCTAAATGCTTTGTGGAAGTGCGCCCCCTGAAGGGGAGCGCTTCCACAAACCCAAAAATCTATAAATGATTTAAGACTGCTGTATGTGTAGATATTATAACGATATCAAACTAAAACCCCAAACATAGTTTAGTTTTAGCTTGGTTTTATCCCAAATCACAAAATGGCTACGCCATTTTGTGATTTGGGATAAAACCCCAAAGAGAGTTGCCGCGCGGAGCGCGGCAACTCTCTTTGGGGTTTTGATTTTGTCCTAACAAAACTGGTAGCAGCTATAAATTGGTATTAGCTATCGCCAAGTGTATTAGGACATAAACCCCAAGAATTGAATGGCGGCGCTTCGCGCCGCCATTCAATTCTTGGGGTTTTGTTTTGATTCAGGCTTGAGAGTGGTTGGAAAGAATTAAGCGATCGCAGTTGTGAAGGACTTGAAGAACTAATTTGAGTTTTTTGGAAAGGTGCTATTTGTTTAGACGGGAGGGAATATTAGACGGGAATTACTAAGCGATAGGATTGACTCTTGATGATGATGGAAAGTCCGAGGTAAATCAAGACAAATGGAGCGATTTTCCGTCCGAAGCGAGCGACAAGATAGGAAATTCCTGGAAAACGAGTCAGATTATAGGAACAGAAGCACCAGAAACCAATGGTCATGTAGCACATCGTCAAGATAACGCCGAGGCTGGGCAAACTGCTGCTCGCAAACAAAGGGATATAGACTCCCACATTGTTCCCCCCATTGGAAATAGTTACTGCCGAAACTCGGTGAGTTTTTGGGTCTTTGAGGGTTGACCACAAGGATTGACTCAGGCGAGGTCTACCAACTTCTGTATTGATATGTTCTACTTCTTCAGCTATCTCCTTACTATCATCTTCTTCTTTACTCATTAATTGATGAATACCAATCATGATCGGTAAAATGCCAAGCAACCCGACCCACATATCCGAGACAATCAGCCCACCAAAGAAACCAATTAGACTTACCCCTACTAATGCTGTAAATCCAAGGAATTCCCCAACTACTACGTGACGGGGGCGAAAGTTACGGCTAACCTTGCCAAAGAAAGAAGTGAGATAGATATTATCGTCAAATGTTGTTGCTAATGCTACTGCTGCGCCCGTTGCGATCGCTCCTTCCAACCAACTCATTTTAAGTTTGCCTCTTCAATATTTATTTCGTTGAGTTGATAATAGAGAATTCTTTCGATAGAAACAAATGTTGTTTCTTCTTAAAATGATAACCCTAGCTTATAAAAGCCCAAAGATGATTGCCGCTCTCAACTCATTTAGGATTTAGGACTAATACCAATTTCCAAAATGGCAACGCCATTGTGGAAATCTCAAAACCTTACTGGGGTTGGGGTTTAATTCACTTGGTATAGCGTGAGTTCGGGATAATTTGAAACGGGTTTAGAGAAAGGGTTTGCTAAGCAAACCCTTTCTCTAAACCCAAAAGTAAAAGCCAAAACCTAGAAGAGCGTACCGCCAGCATAGCTGGCGGTACGCTCTTCTAGGCTGAGCTACTTATATTAATAGCTTTAAGTTATTACATTAACAAGAAAGAATATTTGATCTTATTAATTGAGGAGTCTATATTTGTGTTGTTCTCTGTAGAGCATCAATGACAATAGATCCTATCCTTTTAACGCGTGAATTCCGTTAATTAATAACATGAATGCCATACTAACTTCAATTCCCACAGCCCTGACCGCTTTTACGGCAACAAATCTAGATGATGTAATTATTTTGCTACTCTTTTTTTCTCAAGTAAGTTCGACGTTCCGCAAAAGACACATCGTGATGGGACAATATTTGGGATTTGGAGCGCTAGTATTAGCGAGTTTGTCAGGATATTTTGGTGGACTACTCATGCCACGCGATTGGATCGGAATGCTTGGGATTTTACCGATCGCCATTGGATTGAATCGACTGTTTATCCCTGAAACTGAGGATAACGAATCTGAGGAAAGTCAATCGGTGCAATCAAATTCTTGGTTATCCAGTTTGCTATCACCGCAAGTTTATAGCGTCGCGGCGGTTACCTTTGCTAATGGTGGCGACAATGTGGGCATTTATGTGCCACTCTTTGCTAGCAGCACCTTAGAAGGTTTATTGGTGACCCTAGTGGTATTTTTGCTGATGGTGGGGATATGGTGCTATGCAGCCTATCGACTCATCCAAGTTCCAGCGATCGCCGATTCTCTGAGCCACTATGGTAATTACCTCGTACCTTTTGTCCTGATTGGCTTAGGAATCCTCATTATGATCGACAGCCATACCCTTGAAAATCGAGGCTTAGTGGTTCTTAGCTTACTAATCGGAGGCTTAGTAGTCTTTAATCTTGGTCGAAATATTGCGGAAATCAATATTCTCAAGCCCCTTCAAACTAAAGAGCCACAATTGGACTAGGACGAGGGGCTTTACCTCAAAGTTTTGCGAATTTTCACTTAATTATCTAGGCGCAATTAAATATAAAACCTTAAAAGCTGTAGCCCACGCTGCGCTTGGGCTACAGCTTTTAACTCTGAGTTTTAATTATGCCCAACTACATACTAAATCTTACTAATTAGGATCAAAATCATGAAATTCTTGCAAGCAATATTGGTCGCTCTTATCTTGTTGTCGAACTTAGCGATCGCTCAACCATCCTTTGCCAATAAGCCTCCTCTCACGAGTAACCCTGACTATATCGCTGTTACCAATGATCTCTCAAAAGCAACCGATCCCACCGAAATCGCTAAACTTCAGTTTGAGAAGTATGTCATCGAAACAGGAGAATCCTTTGCTGAATGCCGTAATTTAACAGCTAATCCTTTGCCAGTCTATGGCAAGAAATCGAAACTGGATGGATCTACCTTTGATAATACTCTTTATACTTTAGCCAGTGGTGGAACCACCAACGAGGATTGGAACTGCCAAGGCATTTACTTAGAGAAGGGTTTAAATAATGATGGTCAACCAGTTGCCATTAAGCTTGTCACTGGTACACAAATGGTTGCAAAAGCCGATCCCGAAACTGGTGCAATTGATCTCAATTTCCCCGTAACCAGAATTTTCAAGAATGGTGAAATTAACTGGTTAATCCCCACTACAACAGAAGAGCTATCAGCATTAACTTTACCCCAAGCTCCCTTGGATTAATTAATATATAGCTGCCGCCAGTTTTGTCCTGATACAGTTAGCGGCAACCCTAAGGAGAGAATAGCAGCGCAAAGCGCTGCTATTCTCTCCTTAGGGTTTCATTTATATTGATGGGCAGTCACTATATTTTTGAGAAATCCACTGTCTCAATGAGGGAATTATATTTCCTTAATTCCACTTTTCGTTAACGTTATTTTGTCCGACCTTTTATAAGTAGCTAGGCATAATTAAACTTAAGACCTAGAAGAGCATACCGCCCGCGCAGCGGGCTATGCTCTCTGGTTTTGTTTTTTAATTATGCCGAACTACTTATAAAAGAATTCTTTTAATCAAGAGATAGAGATATTGCATTTTTTTCGATATATTCCTATATAATTTTGGTGAATAATCATTCCTACGCCAGAAAATCCATATACCTCGAAGTTCAGTAATGCAGCTATTATTTAAGCCCAAAAAGAATGTCGGTGAAGCATCTGAGACATCTTTGTTAGGGAAACAGAATCCCAATCGCGTGCGCGATCATTTAGCCAACGAGAGAACATACTTATCATGGATGCGCATGGCGATCGCCTTGTTAGGTGTGGGGGTAATTGTTGTACGGTTGCGCATTTTACGCCCACCGATGCTTCCTACTCCAGGGAATGGTTGGAAGCTAGGATTAGCATTTTCCATTATTGGGATGCTGACAGTGTGGCTTTCTACCCATCACTATTTTGCCGTGCGGCATGATATTGACGCAGATACCTTCGAGCCACCCGATCGCTGGGTTGTTTTGTTCAGTCTCGCCATTACGCTCATCGGTGCGGGAGTCATCTATTACGTTTTTGCAGCTCCCTTAGAACAAATGAACTTAGTCGTTCCTGATTGAGCCTGACCTTATTTTATTGACATTTTATTGATATTTTATTGATATTTTATTGACGCAGGATATCGCCAAACACTTTCGCGATCCGAGTTTGAAATCGTTGGCTATGGGTAAGCTTGAGAAAGGGACGGTTAATATTTAAGGGGGTAAAGCGATCGCCATTCACTACCCTGACTTCTCGCAATGTCCCTAACTGAAATTCCTTTTGTACCATCAGTTCTGAAATTGCGGCTGCTCTGACGCTACTCTCGATCGCTGCTTTTACCATTTCCCCACTACTGAGAACAAGCATAATTTTTAGCTGTGTAGGATTGATCCCCCACCTCAGTAAAGCCTGTTCAAACACCTGTTGTGTCCCTGAGCCTGACTCCCGCATCACCCAGGCCGTGTCATTGATTTCATCGATCATAATCTCTTGGCGATCGTACCAAGGATGTGCCTTACCAACTACGATTAATAGGCGATCGCTCGCAATTTCTTCTTGTTCGAGGATTTTTTGCAGAGGGGGCTTGACCTCGGCTTCGATCAAGCCGAGATCGAATAAACCTGCGGCGGTTCCATCACAAATTTCTTCGGTATTGGCAAGGGTACATTTGATAGAAATGTTAGGATATTTCTCTTGAAATTGGCTAATCTTTGCGGGCAACCAATAGTTGCCAATGGTCAGACTGGTTCCTAACTTCAGCTCGCCCCGTTGCAAATCATTTAACTCGCGTAAACCTCTTTCCATCAATTGGACGCGATCGAGAATATCTGTCGCTTCTGTCTGTAATAAAATCCCCGCATCCGTGATCTCAATATGGCGACCAATCCGATGAAATAACTTAACTCCATAACATTGCTCTAGACTTTGGACAGCGGCACTAACAGCAGGCTGAGTGATATATAGTTCTTCAGCAGCGCGAGTAAAGTGTAAATGCTCGGCTACTGCCAGAAAGATCCTTAATTGTTCGAGCGTCATTGAGTCTTGGATATCATCGTTATTGAGCTATTGGAGAATAATTCTACATCATCCCCAAATACCGCGAAATTAACGTTATATACTACAGTCCTTTGCCCTCAAATCCAAACCAAGAAATTTTTAAAAAATGTTGCGAAGCAACATTTTTTAAAAATTTCTTGTGGTTCGTTTGATCGATAATTGCTGTAAATATGCCGAACTACATCGTTACAAAATTGCTACAAAATTGCTACAAAATTGTTACAAAATTGCTCAGATTGGTAAAGAGAAATGAAAGTTCACCTTGTCGTATTCGCAACTCTATTTACTAGCTTAGCTAGCTTTTTAACCTTCGCAATAGATCGCTCTCAAGCTGCTCTAGAGTTTTCCC
Source organism: Pseudanabaena sp. UWO310 (assembly GCF_006861605.1). Classification (NCBI taxonomy): domain Bacteria; kingdom Bacillati; phylum Cyanobacteriota; class Cyanophyceae; order Pseudanabaenales; family Pseudanabaenaceae; genus Pseudanabaena; species Pseudanabaena sp. UWO310. The sequence goes on from NZ_SELU01000018.1 coordinate 21,069, forward strand.
AAATCGCAAATTTATCCTCAAGCCCAATATCACAAAATGTTCCATTGCCAGAGACCTCGCATCAGAATGCGATCGCACGGCTATTAAATTCTCCGCAACTACAACCTGAATGGTTCGCCCCTGAATTTATTGCCAAGGTGTCAATTGCCCAAATTCAAGCCGCGATCGCTAGTCGGAAATTATCAGTTGGCGAATGTCGTCAATTTCAGGGGCAAGATGTCAGCTATCTAGCAGTTTGCGATCGCGGAAATATCCCTATCAAAATCAAACTAAATGCAGAAGGAAAAATTACGGCGCTTTTTTTAGGTAATCCGCAACAAACCCTCGATCAAGCTGTGTCAGGCTTTAAAAATTTAGAAGGAGAGGTGAGTTTATTGGTAACGGAAGGTAAAACCCAGCGAGTGGGACTTCGTGCCGATGCCCCGATGGCGGTCGGCTCTGCTTTTAAACTAGCAGTGCTTAAGGCTTTAAAAGAACAAATTGCTGGAGGTAAGTTCACTTGGGATAAAGTGATTGCCCTACGGTCAGATCACCAGAGTTTGCCAACTGGTTTACTCCAATCTTGGTCGGCAGGTTCGCTCCTAACCGTACAAACCTTGGCGGGGTTGATGATTTCCCTCAGCGATAATACCGCTTCAGATACTTTGATCGATTTAGTAGGCAGAGGAGAAGTAGAACGCTTCAGTCCGCGCAATCGACCATTACTTAAAACTCGTGAAATGTTTACATTGCGGGGTTCCAAAAACTCTGAGCTTTTGCAAAAATATCGGCTTGCTAATACTAGCGATCGCCTCAAGATCTTAGAATCTATCTCACGTCAGCCATTACCAGATATTTCTGACTTTATCAATAATCCCAAGGTATCTTTTGATGTCGAATGGATTTTTACAACTCGCGAACTATGTTCTCTAATAGAAGATGTAGGGGATCTGCCTTTAATGTCCTTTAATGCAGGAATTGTAGACCCCTCCGAATGGGCAAAAGTTGCTTTTAAAGGTGGTTCCGATGCAGGTGTTCTCAACTTCACAACGTTACTGCAATCAAAGAGTGGTAAATCCTATTGCGTTTCTGTCACTTGGAACAATACCAAACCTCTCAACGAATCCCAACTAACAACTTTATATAAAGGGTTGATTGACAAGCTCCCTAAATAGATGCAAATAAGCCCGATTGGCAAACGATCAATTTAGTTCAGCTTAGTTCAGCCTCGAATCACGGTAGAATGGATCGGTAGAATTGCAATTTAGAATTGCAATTCTAATTATTTATCCATCTGAATTTGAATTATGGAATGGCTAATCGGTACTGTAGCACTTGCAATCACTATATTTACTGCGACCAATATCGATGACATTCTAGTTTTAACTATTTTCTTCGCACAGGTTGATAGCAAATTTCGCCCTCGACATATTGTAATCGGGCAATATCTTGGCTTTACGGCTCTAATTCTTGCCAGTTTGCCAGCTTATTTTGGGGCTCTAATTATTGATCGCAAATTAATCGGCTTATTGGGAATATTACCGATCGCCATTGGAATTAAGCATTTATTGCCAAAAGAAGAAAAATTAACTGTCCAAACTCATCCTCACGGGGGAAAGAAAAAATCCCTATGGCTCGCTCCGCAGACCTATCATGTGGCGGTAGTTACCTTTGCTAATGGAGGAGACAATATTGGGGTTTACGTTCCTCTATTTGCCAGTAGTAATGCGGCTACTCTCTCGGTGACGATCGCGACTTTTCTGGTTATGATTGCAATCTGGTGTTATGCTGCCTTCCAATTCAGCAGTCATCCCGCGATCACTAAATTCTTAGAGAAGTACGGCGATGCGATCGTGCCTTTTGTGCTCATCGCTTTGGGAATCTACATTCTCTACGAGAGTCAAACTTATCAGTTATTTCCCTTCTTTTCCTTTAAATAAGTAGTTTTTCAAAGCCCAAAAGTAAAAGCCTTGCTAAGCAAGGCTTTTACTTTTGGGCTTTGAGAGAGGGTTTGCTACGCGAACCCTCTCTCAAAGCCCATTTCAAATTATCCCGAACTCACGTTTTTTTAGGAATAAATAAAACCTAATAGCATACTTCCTGCTATGTGGGCAGTATGCTATTAGCTGAGAAGTGACAGCGCTTTGCGCTGTCACTTCTCTTTTGGCTCACTATGCAGAATGGATTAACTTCCAGCTCACAGCAAGTAAAATCACAAAAATCAAATAGCGCAAAGACCTTTGAGGGGCTAGTTGGCATAGTTTCGCTCCCAATAAAACTCCTGGCACAGAACCAAGCCAAATTGGCAATACAATATGCCAATCAACAGTACCGAGGCTAAGATGTCCGAGGGATGTGAATCCGAGCAAAATTGCGGCTTGGGCGATGTCTGTCCCCACTAATTTGCGCGAATCTAGCTTAAAGAAGGTCATCAACACTAAAGCAAACAACGAACCAGAGGAAACGCTGGTCAAGCCCACCATACAGCCTAAGACAAAACCAATGATCACCGTTTTTATTTTGCCATTAGTAGTTTCTAGATCGAAAGTGGGAAAAGAAGGCAGAGATAGATTTGGGGCAAAAGTAGTCAGTATTAATTGAATTAAACCTGCGATCGTCACGAAAAAGATCATGGCTCCGATGGAAGGTAATAAAAATGAATCTAAACTCCATCCATAGAGTTGAATTAAGTGGAGAATGGCAACGCCTAACAAAGAGCCCGGAACGCTACCGAAGGCGAGCCATTTTACTACTTGGGTGTCAAGGGTTTCCTGCCGCCAATGACTGATACTTGCTACAGCTTTCATCATTGTCGCAGCGACAATATCTGAGCCGACAGCGATCGCCGCAGGTACATTAAACACAAAAATTAACATTGGAGTAATTAATGAAGCCCCACCAATTCCCGTCAATCCCACCACTGTCCCGACAATGAAACTAAAACCTGTTAGCAAAAAATAATTCATAAGAATAGGAAACTAAAGAATAAATAGAACAAATAAATAGAAATATTGAAGTTTTTGATTGAAGCTTAATTAGAAACCATTTAAGAATTGGATAGATCCCCCCCAGCCCCCCTTAAAAAGGGTGGAGCATTAAATTCTTCCTCCTTTTTAAGGGGGATTGAGGGGGATCTCTTAGAGCTTTTGACCGCAGAAAGTAATTCTTAAATGGTTTCTTAGATAAATTTTTTTTTAAACAGTATTAAAGGTAATGAACGTAATGCCTAGCTAACCTTAGCCTTGAGGATTCACAAAAGCAAGACTAAATTTCTGGTCAATGGGCAAAACTGCATTGAGATCGAGAATGTGGAAATAAACTAGAGCTGCAATTATCACCGTATAGGCAGTTGAAGTAATCACTCCTGAGAAGATTTCCTGCTTTAAACTACGCTTGCTCACCGTATTTTGCAGCATATCCTTTGCTCCGATCTGCATGAGCACAATGCCAACTAAATTTGATAACCAATAACCAGCGATCGCCGCAGGAAAAAACCAATTAGCTTGCCATAAACCCACTACATAACCAAAACCATAGGCGATCGGCAAATTAATTATTAGATCGTTCCACCAGCAAAGGGGTGAGAGCAAGTATCCCACTACCAAAAAAATACCACCCTTAATTTTTTGGACAAAACTTTTTGGGGCGGTGTTTACAGGGGGTAAATCTGATGATGGGGCAATATCTAAACTGGGTTGGCTAGTAATTTCAGGTTTGTGTAAAGTTGCCATAAATCTACTGTATCATCGTGTAATTACCGTATTTTATACTGACGGGAGCATTTATCGCAAATTCGGTAAATAAAAAATCAAAATTATAGCTACAGTCACTTGAATTAGGACAAATCAAAACCCAAGAATTAATTGGCGGCGCTTCGCGCCGCCAATTAATTCTTGGGTTTTATGTCCTAGCACACTTGGCGACAGCTATATTACTAATGTCCGAGTTCTCTAGAGCGTCCTAAATCTAAATTATTCATAAAAAATAGGACATCGACTCCAAAAAGCGGCGCGAAGCACCGCCACTCATCTTTCCTAATCTCTCGCGTAGCTAGGCGCAATTAAATATAAAACCCAAAAACCTGTAGCGCACGCGCAGCGTGCGCTACAGGTTTTTGGGTTTTAATTATTTGGTGAAGGCTATGCTTATTTACTGATCGAGAAAGTTGGGATATTACTTTCAATCAAGCGATTGATATCTAATAATTTGGTATTACTTTCACCCACAATCAGGGGCAGATTGCCATTCCATTTATCAATGACTTGTTTTTGTAAAAGCTCAGGCGACAGAGTTTCACGCAAAATTCTTTGAGACTCCCCTTCACCTCGCGCTAAATTTACCTTTGCCTCGGCTTCTTTAATCGCTTTTAGCGCAATAAAATCTGCTCGTTTAGCTTCCTGCTCTGCAATTTGCTTCGCTTCTACTGCATCACTAAAGCGCTGGGAAAAATGTACATGAACGAGCGAGATATCATCTACGGCAATATGATAGTCAGCCAGTCGCGAGGTTAACAGAGTATCGACTTCATTTTTGACATATCCGCGTTTGGTAATAATTTCTTCGGCGGTATATTCCGCCATTACAGCCTTTAAGACCTCTTCCACCGCAGGATCAATAATGCGATCAATAATTGCAAGGCGATCGCCGATTTGCTGAAAAATGACATTGGCTTGTTCGGGAATAATATGCCAGTTCAGGGCAACATCGGTAAATACCTCCTGTAAGTCCTTAGAGGAAGCCTCCGCCGAAATTTCTTGCTTCTGTAACCTGACGCTCAACTTTTTCACCGTCTGTACGATCGGGATGATGGGGTGAATTCCTTCATCAAGAATTTGTGGTTGCACCTTGCCAAACTGCATCAGTACGCCGCGCTCGCCGACATTCACGATCACAAAAAAGCAACAAAGGAAAGCTGTGCATAAAATTAGTCCTGCTACTAGCTGAAACATTCTCAAATCAGCATTTTTTCGATTGACTTCACGAATACTTTGAGGATTAATCGAGCTATTAGTTTGACCATTGAGCAGCCTATCAAGCGATCGCATATCACTCACAAATTTAATTCCAAGCAATTTATACGCAAAAAATTTATGTTGAGAATTAGCATATAGCACTTTTTAAAAAAGCGGGATATGGGAGATTGTTTCGTATAGCTGTCGCCAATTGTACTAGGACATAAACCCCAAGAATTGACTAGCGGCGCTTCGCGCCGCCAGTCAATTCTTGGGATTTGATTTGTCCTAAGTCAAGTGACTGTAGCTATAAGTCGAATAGTCTACTAAGTAGCTGGTAAGTGGCTGGGCATAATTAAAAGCCAGAATCAAAAGCTGTAGCGCACGCTGCGCGTGCGCTACAGCTTTTGGGATTTATATTTAATTGATATTTAATTGCGCCTAGCTACTTAAGGTAAATTTCTTAATTAATGACAATTTAGCACAAATCTACGGTAATTACATAGACATAGCGTATTAATGGTGTTACAACTATTCTTATTTCAATTTTGTGAGGAACGATGAGTATTCTAGTTCGAGATATTTCAAAGCGATTTGGTGATTTTCAGGCAGTCGATGATGTTAGCGTATCAGTGGAAAGTGGTTCTTTGGTTGCCCTGCTCGGTCCATCAGGTTCGGGTAAATCCACTTTATTGAGAATTATGGCAGGTTTGGAAATTCCCGATCGCGGACAGGTATGGATTGAGAATGAAAATGCGACCTATCGTCCTGTCCAACAACGTCAGATTGGGTTTGTATTCCAGCACTATGCCTTATTTAAACATTTAACCATTCGCCAAAATATTGCTTTTGGATTAAACATTCAGAAGGTTGCCAAAGCTCAAGTAAAACAGAAGGTAGACGAGCTATTAGAACTGATTCAACTTAAAGGTTTAGGCGATCGCTATCCATCTCAATTATCAGGTGGTCAGCGTCAGAGAGTCGCTTTGGCAAGATCCCTCGCCGCCCAACCCAAAACCCTTCTCTTAGATGAACCCTTTGGCGCTTTAGATGCTAAGGTTCGTAAAGAATTAAGAACATGGTTACGGGATCTCCATGATCGAGTCCATGTGACGACCATCTTTGTCACCCACGACCAAGAAGAAGCAATGGAAATTTCCGATCATGTGGTCATCATGAACAAGGGTAAGGTCGAACAGATTGGCACACCTGCGGAAATTTACGATCGCCCTGCTTCAGAGTTTGTCATGCGCTTTATTGGCGAAACCAATATCATTTCTAGCGCCAAGCGGCACTTCCCCTATCTAGAGATTTCCGATCGCGATCGGGTATTTTTACGCCCTCACGATCTTCTAATTCAAGCGGAACCTGAAACTAACTTCGCTCCTGCCATTGTTAGTTCCGCCTTTAACCTTGGCTGGGAAGGTCAAGCCGAACTCGTACTCAAAGACGATCAAAAATTGATTGTCAAGCTCGAACGCGATCGCTTTGACAGTTTGGGCTTACATCCTCAAAAGGAAGTCTATGTCAAACCTTTGAAAACGAGAGTATTTGCGGAAGCTATTTAAAAGCTATTTAATAGCGATAGCGAGGACAAATCAAAGCCCTAAATATGAGTGGCGGTGCTGCGCACCGCCACTCATATTTAGGGCTTTATGTCCTCAGCAAATTAGCTAAATTTCGTAATGCCATTGCTCGGAACTATCAGCAAGAAACAGCAACTTACGCCCTTTACGTGAGAGAAAACCACCCTTTTCTAAATCATTAATAATACGCGTTACGGTCACCCGCGTCGAACCAATTAACTCTGCTATTTCTTGATGGGTTAATTGCAGTCCAATTAATCTGCCTTGACGATCATCTTCACCGAAACGATTAGTTAGCCAACCCAGTAATTGACGTAAAGCATCATCCTTAGCACGGCAATGGGAAATCTTTAATAGAAACTCATTAGTCTGACTATGGCGAATTATTTCATTTACATAATTGCCCCAATGCGATCGCGAAATCTCGGTTAATTGCACATCAGTTAAACATTCCATCTCGTAGGGATTTAAATTAGTTAGCTCACTGCCAATCACATCGCCATGCGCCCATAATCCTGAGCAGATAACCTGTCCGTCTTCTGTCCAAGTCAGCGATCGCACCACCCCAGACTCGATTTTCCATAGGTAGTTATCTCGGCGAGATATCATTTCACGACGCTTATAAACATGAGAAGCTGCTGTTTCGACGTAAATCATCTTATATCCAGTCGGCAAACCGTAGATTATATTTGTATTAGGTTAAAAAGTATTGTATCGTACTAAGTACGGTATTCCCATCAAGATACCGTAATTTTTTGTTTCTCCAGTTTTTTGTAATAAATCTAAGCTCCTATGAAAATTGCGCAAAGCATTACTCAATTAGTTGGCAGTACGCCTCTAGTAGCATTGAATAACATTCCGCAGAGAGACGGTTCTTTAGCCAAAATTGTGCTCAAGTTAGAAAGTCTTAACCCCTCCTCTTCCGTCAAGGATCGGATCGGGCTAGCCATGATCGAAGATGCCGAAAATCAAGGTTTAATTAGTCCTGCAAAAACAGTTTTGGTGGAGCCTACTTCGGGGAATACTGGGATTGCCTTAGCCATGGTGGCCGCGGCAAAAGGCTATCGTTTGATTCTGACAATGCCTGAAACCATGAGCTTAGAACGTCGGGCGATGCTAAGAGCCTATGGAGCGGAGCTAGAGTTGACTCCTGCTAGTGAAGGAATGCGCGGAGCAATTCGGCGGGCAGGAGAAATTGCTACGTCAAAACCTAATGCCTATATGCTGCAACAGTTCAAGAATTTGGCAAATCCCGCCATCCACCGCCGTACTACCGCCGAGGAAATTTGGCAAGATACTGATGGGCAGGTAGATATCGTTATTGCGGGAGTAGGTACTGGCGGTACGATTACAGGCGTAGCGGAAGTAATTAAGGAACGCAAACCCAGCTTTAAGGCGATCGCTGTCGAACCTCTCAACAGTCCCGTACTATCTGGGGGCGTGGCTGGAGCCCATCGAATTCAGGGGATTGGTGCAGGATTTGTGCCTGAAGTTTTACGAACAGATTTGATTGATGAAGTCATTGGGATTTCCGATGACCAAGCGATCGCCTATGGTCGTCGTCTGGCACGAGAAGAGGGATTGTTATCGGGCATTTCTTCAGGGGCAGCCCTTGCGGCTGCTATTGAAGTTGGTAAGCGCGAAGAAAATCGCGATCTTTTAATTGTGGTAATTCAACCTAGCTTTGGGGAACGTTATCTCAGTACCCCTCTATTTCAAGATGCCGATCTTATTTCTTCCTCATCAACTTCTACCCACCGCTAATCCATCCAAATCTATCTTTCAAAATATATGGAATTATCTTGTAAGGTTGATTATGCCTGTATTGCTCTACTAGAACTTGCCCTTCGTCACAAGCAGGGTAAGCCTACTTCTGTTAGTGAAATTGCGATCAGTCAGAGGATTCCTATCCGCTATCTCGATCAAGTTATGGCAATGCTAAGGCGGGCAGGCATCATTAAAAGCCAACGTGGGGCTAAAGGGGGCTATCACCTTGCGCGGGAGCCTTGGCAAATCAAGCTTACAGATGTAGTGATTGCCTTGGATGGCGAAGCATCCCAAGAGCAAAAGGATTCTACATTGCTCACCGCCGAAAAATCCGCAGTGATTGATATGTGGGAAACCGCAAAAGTTGCTTCGTTTGATATTCTTCACAAACATACCCTTGAGGATCTCTTAAGAAAATGCGAAGAGAAAAGGCAATCTGATGTCATGTTTTACATATAAAAATCCTTAGTAAGACAAAAGCAACGTAAGAGATAGCCAAAGGATGAGTGGCGGCGCGGAGCGCCGCCACTCATCCTTTGGGGGAATAAGAGAATGATGACGCAAAGCGTCATCATTCTCCTTTATTTTCTTATTCGGCTTTATAATATGCGGATGGAGAGACTCGAACTCTCACATCAAAGATACTAGAACCTAAATCTAGCGCGTCTACCAATTCCGCCACATCCGCTGGGATAGGGTGTTTTTTGCACCGAATAAAATCATACAGCAATCTTGTGTAATTGCAGCATAAAATTTTTAATTTATGCTGCTGGTTGGTAATTACCTGCCCAAAGCTGCCTTTACCATCTCTGTTTTCTTGCTATACAATCATTTTGATTAGCTAATTGATCTGCTTAATCTATGATTTTCGCTCTGAGACTATTTTTAGCAACCTACCTTTTAGCACCTTTGCCGAACATTTCTATCTAGTGCATATCCATAAGCCTCAAAAAATCGATCTAGAGCAAATATATCCCTGCCCTTGCCCTCGCAGACGCGGAAAGCTAAAGCCGATCGCTTTGACAGATGCTTTTGGTTGCGATCGCTGTCCTCTGTTATTTCAAATCGAAGATGACGGCTATAGTCTGTCACAGTTGGGCGGGCTTGATTCGCAAAGACACCACTGGCAATGGACTGGTAAATGGCAAACGATCCACGATGGCAATCGTCAGGATTGGCTAGAAAAGTCTTTGACCTACTGTGCCTATCTGTTGTTTGTCGCCTTGATTATTCTTTGGGCGCTCAATCTCAGATCGACTTTAGGTATTCCCCTAGCCATTTTGTTGTTTACCCTTTTGGGTTTGCTAATATGGCGTTTGCTCGTGATTCGTCGTCGCGATATTTAACAATTATTTATTACAAGTATGTCACCAGAAGACCTTACAGGCTTCATCTACAAGTCCCATGCTGCGGCTTTGCAACTAGTGCAAATTTCCACCAGAGAACGAGATAATTTACTCCTAGAAATTGCCAATAATGTAAAAAAACATAAAAATGCAATTTTAGAAGCAAATACGCTGGATTTAGAAGCAAGCCGAGATATGGCTGTACCCGATCTGGTACTAGAGTGGCTAAAACTAACTCCCGAAAGGCTTAATAACGCGATCGAATGTCTGAATCAACTGGCAAATCTGCCCGATCCGCTCACTCTACATGTGGGTATCAATGGCTATCAGCGCGTCCCCTTAGGGGTTGTCGCTTTTGTGTATGAGGGTTTTCCCCAGTTGGGGCTAATTGCATCGGCGATGTGTCTTAAGGTTGGCAATACGATCATTCTTAAGGGGGGGGGCGAGGGTACACATACCCAAGAGGCGATCGCGGCGATCGTTAAAGATGTCCTAGTTGCGAGAAATTTCCCTGAGGCATGTGTGAGCAGTGTGCCAACGGGTATTGCGCTTAAAGAATTAATCGTCCAAGAAAAATATTTGCGTTTGGTTATTCCCTACGGTCGCCCTAGCTTCGTGCAGCAGGTGAGCAAACAGGCGACGGTCTCTGCCTTGCCGATTTCTATGGGTAACTGCTATCTCTATCTATCGGCTTCTGGGAAGCTAGATTTTGCCAAAGAAATAATTTTGAACAGCCGCAAAGGCGATCCCGATGCGGTAAATGCGATCGATAAGGTGGTGGTACATCGATCATGGTGCGATCGCGGATTGGGGGAATGGATTTGCCATCTTAAAAAGCAGGGCTTGGTGGTGCGTGGCTGTGCAGAGACAACTGCCTATTTTCGGCAATTTCTAGAGGATAATGATGCGGTGATCGCGGAAATGCATCTAGATGCGAATGCACAAGCAATCTATTCTGAGGATATCTGGGGACAAGCGTACTTAGACGAGACGATCGCCATCAAAATTGTAGATGATATGGAAGAAGCGATCGCTTGGATCAATCAATACAGTAGTGGTCATGCCGATGTATTGCTGACGGACTCCTTATCCGAACGCGATCGCTTTGTCAGTCGGATCAATAGCAGCACGATCTTTGTCAATGCCCATAGCCGTTTTAGTCGCTGTTCTAAACTTGGTGATAGTGGTAATGCCAAAATTGCTTTGGGGATGTCCAGTTTAAAAACCCGTGGCGCATCTAGATACCCAGGAGTAATCGATATCTATGCCCTCACCACCACAAAACAAGTATTGACTAGTTCGTGGTCTCAATAATATTGGCTCCGTGGAGCCAATATTGTATGGCTACAGTCACTTGAATGAGGACAAATCAAACCCCAAGAATTGACTGGCGGCGCGAAGCGCCGCCAGTCAATTCTTGGGGTTTATGTCCTAATACACTTAGCGACAGCTATAGTAAGCCCCATTCCCAATAAGTTATACCAATTCCCAAAAGTGTGGCTACACTTTTGGGAATTGAAAACCAAACCCAGTCAGGGTTTTCAAAGCACAAAATGGCGTAGCCATTTTGTGCTTTGGTATTAGCTATAGCGCTGAAGTAGTGATTCTAGTTTCTCCACAGGCGATCGCGGCGGAAAGCGTGGTAATTCCTGCTCCTGTTGGCGATCGCTGAGCAAACATAGTACGGGGATTTCATATTGGTAGCGGTCAAACCAGTCGGGATTGCTGTTGATGTCTCTAATTTCTAGGTCAAAGTTAATATTGTTCTTCTGCTTGACCTGCTGCAATTTCGCGATCAATCCCTCGCAGAGACAGCATTCTGGCTTGCTATACAAAATTAGTTGCATGGATTTGACGAAATCTTGATTAATTTACTTCTATCATGTTATATTAGTAGCCCGACAAGGACGCATAGCTCAGTTGGTTAGAGCACCACGTTGACATCGTGGGGGTCGATGGTTCGAGTCCATTTGCGTCCATAGCTAATATCCCCTCTCAGTCAACATGCTGCTCTAACCAACTGAGCTATGCGTCCCTGACGGGCTATTTTACTATAGCGATCAGACTTAGAATCCTCAATAAAAACCACAATAAAACGGCTTGTCACTCTCTAACCCTAAAAGAGAGAAATGACAGTTTTTAACAATAACGGGACGATTGCGATCACATTTGACCATAGAAAAAAAAGGTTTGTGTTGAGCGGTTTAGGAGATTACAGCGACTCCAAGCAGCTTCAACAAGTAAAACAAACTGAGCTACGCATTAAATCAGATCGTAAATCCAATAATTTTCCTTTTACTGACAACGAATCTGTGAAGCTGTTTTATTTTCCTAGCTCAGAAGATCGTCAACAGATGATCGCTAGGACTATTGCAACTGAACGTAAAGCGGACAAACTTAATCCATCCTTGCTTAGTATTTGGGACAAATGGGTCGTCACACTAGGTTTGTCTCAAGCGACCTTAAACAATCATTATCATTCCTGTAGACAAATGATCTTGATGAGCAATCCCAAATCACAAGATGTGAAGTGGTTTGATTCTATAAGAGATGGTCTTTCAGCACGCACATTTAATGAACGTAAATCGATGCTCAAAACTTGCATTGATTGGGCTATCAGCAACGATCTAGTTTCAGGTAAAAATCCATATGAATCAGTAAAAACGAAAAAGAGTGAACGGAGCGATCATGCTAAACCTTTTTCTAGAGATGAAGTAGCAGCAATTATTGAAGCTTTTGAATCAGATTGGTTCGTCCATAAATCCTCTCATTTTTCTCACTCTCACTATGTCCCGTTTATCAAGTTCCAGTTTGTGACAGGTTGTAGAATTGGGGAAGCAATCGCTTTGCAGTGGAAACACGTTGACTTTGCGAACCGTAGGATCTTGATTGAACAAGCGTTAGGACGTGATCTAGCATCTAGCCCAAATGCTTCTAAAAAGATTCTCAAAAGTACTAAAACTGGTGCGATCGGTTTTGTCCCTATGAACGATCTCTTATACGATTTGCTACTCGCGCACAAACCTATAGATGCTAAACCTACTGACTGGGTTTTTAAAGGACATCGTGGCGACTATATCAGCACATCAAGTTTTAGAGATACTTGGAAACTGGTTCTATCTCATCTAGATATTGAGTATCGCTATCCCTATCAGATGAAACATACGGCTTTGAGCTTTGTTGCTACTCAACAAGGTCTGCTAGCAGCTTCTAAACTTGCGAGACATTCAGATATCACTATGGCAGCTAGACACTATGCAAGGTTTGTAGATGAAGTAAAACTCCCTGATTACGGTATCTAAACATTGAGAGAACAGCTCACTAGAATCAATCTGGTGAGTCTGTTATTTTACCGATCGCACTAATAAAACAGAAATATACCGATCGCACTAATTGCATGAGTATAAATACTTAGTCGGCAACAGCGCTAACCCAAAAAACTTTTTCTTCTACGGGCTTGCTTTTCTAGGATAAACTTGTTACCTTGTATAACCATAGAGAAACGCAAGGCAATGTGACAAGCGCAAACACTCTACCTCATCTATTAAAATGGTATAGACGGCTGTTCTTAACAGCTAGTGGTAGTTTAGTTTTTCCTCTTATCTCAGCTTTATAGTAATTTACTATAAACGTTGTAACCAATGTGGGTTGCAATTAAGAGATGCTGTAAGCAAACCACAGTTTTCCGTATCAAACTGCAAGATCTAATCATAGAAAAAAAGTAGGAAAAGATCTATTTAAAACCCTACATACAATATTTATAACTACCAGAATAATAAAGCAGATAACTATGTAGAGAGACTACATAGTTTTTTTGTGTTTATTTCCTAGGTTGTACCTATTTCTATGAGTTTCCTAGTAAGGATATCCCTAGCTATAGCAGCTTTGGGAACTAACGTTTTACTTGCTAGATATTCAAGTTTTTCTGTAAACTCCTCATCTAAATAAACACTAAGTAATTTAGCATTTCGTAATACTGATTTTCTACCTTTTGTCATTATCAAACACCTTATTTCTTTTATATCTTTATTATATCATTTTATCATTAAGATATGTTAAAATATAAGAAGAAAAGAAGAAAAAGTTTTCACAATCAGTTGATTTAAACTAGGCAATCTGATCTCGCTTCTAACAAAAAAGCATCACTCCTTCAATAGTGATGCCTACCTATTCGTATATTCATTAATAAACAAAAGAAATGATTAATAACTCTATTCCTACTAATATTATAACCCATAAATTGTTGCTAGACGATACACTATATCAGAGCAAACCAAATAATGTTGCTGCAATTAATAATAGAATCGTAAATTATCCTGTAGATATTGATATTGTTAAATTTAGCAAACAGATTACTAGCCCTAATGGTAAAAGTTGGATTCCTGCTTATCTTCAAGGTGCTAGAAAGAATGATGCTTGGAAATCACAATCAGTTTTTGCGCTTGATTTTGACAACAAAGATTCTAAAACAAAATTACAAGTTTCTGAACCTATAAGCTTTGAACAAGTACTAGAACGTTTGAAAGATTTTGGTTTAGATTGCGCTTTTACTTACACTACTTTCAATCATACTGATACTTGGCATAAATATCGCGTAGTTTTTCAGATTAAAGAACCTGTGATAGACAGAAATCTTCGTGATAGCGTACAAGCTGCACTTATGTTTTTATTCCCAGAGTGCGATAAAGGTTGTAGAGATGCCTCTAGAATTTTTTATGGTGGTAAAGATATTGTGTACACCAACTATGACCACTACTTAAATTTGGATTTACTATTTCAAGCTGCTGATTTTTATGCAGTCAGAAATTCGAGTAGTAGTAATATGAAGCGCGATCTAACAACAGCAAGAAAAAAACTAGGTGTGGGGAAAATTGAAGTAAATACGATTACGCCTATATTTAATAATATAGGGACAACTGTAAATACTTCAAAAATTAAAAAAGTTGATAATGTTGATTGGGTTGAACTTAGAAAACAAGTAAAGATCCTTGATGACTTTATGAAACCTGATATCAAACTGTTAGATCCGCAACTCTTAGGACTTGCTACTAACTTGATATATCTTAGTGGTGGTCAGGACTTATATAAAAAGTGCTTACTTGCTAACCCTGATTATAACTACAAAGAAAAAATACAAAAACTTCAATACTGTAAAACCTCAGATTATCTACCAATGAGGTTAGAACGCTTTTCACCCGATCAAGGAGATCACTGTTATTTAAACTTACTAAATGCAACCCAAAAGAAAAAGACCATAAGAACGAAGCAGTTTCAAAGTATGCCAGTAGAGAGAGCAAGACAACTGTTAATAGACACATTAAAAACTGTGATTGCAACACAAGATACTAATGTTCATATATTTAAAGTCGCAACTGGACTAGGAAAAACCAGTAATTGTATGAATCTTAGTAATGTACTGTTATCTCTACCAACCCACGATCTAAAAAATGATGTGTCAAAGCTAATGCAGCAAAAACAAATAGATCACAAATGTACGCCTAGTGATGAAATGCTACCTCAACATATTAGAGAAAAAGTATCTCTGCTTTACGCTATTGGAGCTAATACTGAAGCTACAAGTTATTTAAAAGAGATGGCTGAAATTTATCCAGAAGTAAATCAATATCGCTTACAAAACTTTAGCTGTTATAGATCGCAAGAAACAGTGCTTACAACCCACCAGAAAGCTTTATTCATAGATTGGGAACATGACACAATTATTTTTGATGAAGATATATTTCAAGTGTTACTACCTATTGAGTCTATTGACCTAGCTGACCTATTCCGTCTTGAGAGTAAAATTAGTAACTCTAACGATAAAACCAAAATAACAGCATTAATTAACGACATTAGAGAAGGAAGGGTAAACACCCCTAGAACTATGGATCTTAAATTTGAAGATTTAGAAAGCATAAAAGATGAAGTATTAAATAACGCTGCTTTTACTTCACCTATCTTGCACTTTTTTAATGCTAGTTATTTTCAAGCTGAAGATGCAAAATCTGGTGATATCACAAAAATTCGTTTTATTAGTAGTTATATCGACAGACTACCTCAAGATAAGAAAATTATCATCATGTCTGCTACTGCTGATGAAACTTACTACAGGTGCTTATTTGGTGATCGCGTTAGGTTTTACGATATTTCTAATGTAGATACTACTGGCTTCATTTCTCAAGATACTAGATATTCATTAAGTCATAGCTCTCTTAATGAACATCTTGACTACATGACTGAACGATTAATAGAGAACGGTCAACCAACTATTACTTTTAAATCATTTGGCGCTCATTTTATGAGCAAAGGAGTAGATGTTGTTGAAGATATATATTTTTACAACTGTACGGGACGTGACAAACTGAAAGGGGAAAATATTAACGTAGTTGGAACTCCACACCGTCATCCAATAGAAATTGCTCTATATGCGAAGGTATTAAATCTACCTGTTGTTACCGATGATTTTGACATAAAAAACTTTCATCAGCAAACCGTAGAACACAATGGTTTTAGATTCTGGTTTAACACGTATAGCAATCTACACCTAAGAAATCTTCAGTTCCACTTTATTGAATCAGAACTAAAACAAGCCATTGGTAGATCAAGAGTTAACACCGAACTATGTATAGTAAACCTCTACTCTAACTACCCACTTCCTGAAGCTTGTGTTACAGATCAAGAAAAAGCACTAGGTTTGCAGAGCTTTGCACATAGAGCTAATAGTTCTCTCTCTGATTTCGATAATGAAACCGACCTCTATATACCTACAGACATTACAGATAGCAATTATTGCTATAGAATCTCTGAATATGAAGCAGTACCATATGATCAATCTGAATATGATTCGTTACCTGACGATCTGATTGATTCCACTGAACTGGATTATTCATATATGTAGGGATGCAAGTAGGTAGGTTATTATATGTTTGGTAATACCTACCTACAGTTAGTTAAATTTCTCTTCTACGGTCGTTCAAATATCATCTGATACTCATGTTTTTAGCTCTTGTAAGCTCTTGGATATTCCAAAGGTAGAAAGGTAGGTAAATGCTATTGCAAGTTTTAAAATGCAAATAAACATAGAAAGAAAAGGTTTGTTTTTAGAGTGTATTCACTTTTTCTTCTAAGGTATTGCAAGAAATTCGTGACTTTCGTGTTTCACACCCTAACTGGTCATCTGTACATCAAACAGAGGATGGTTATGAACTCTCTTATTCTATAGTTGGTGATCTTGCATTGCAAGCTGTAACACAAGCTGGACAGTATTATAAGTTAAATGTCCCGCTTACGGCTGAGTATGCTACGGGCAAATCGTGGAAGGAATGTCACTAAAATCTCGTTCGGAGTTGAGATCTATTTTTGAAGTGTTTTTACTCCTGAAACCTATACACAGTAACATTTTTGTCGTTCGGACATGTTTAAAAATATGTTGTATTATTGTCGAGGAGATCCTAGTAATAAAGTCAGTATCTCCAATGTCCATCTATGTTTACAAATTAAATTAAAAGGAAATTACTATGTCTATTGAAATCGTTAAGCCTGTTATTGTTGACAACGTTGAATTTTATGTGAGTGCTGATGGAACTCAAAGTGGTGTGTCACAAAGTGGTCTTGCTCGTCTATGTGGTGTTGGTGAAAATGCTATTCGTAAAATCATCGTGAATGACCCTCGCACTAAAACACCCTCAAAAGCTCTAGAATCCTTTGTGGGTAACGTTTTTCACCTCGCACTTAGTTCTGATAGAGGTGCTAAATTTGTGACAACCGAAGCTGCAACAGAGATTGTATGTTCTATTCAAATCTTATCTGAGAGTGCCGTATATCGCGTTTGCAGCCTCTTGTATCCCCAAAACATAGGAACATAAGCAAACGCTATTACAAGTCCCAAAATGCGAATAAACGTAAAAAAGTAAGATATGATCCCTTATTTTCTTCTATGTTTAAATAGAAAATCTCACAGTGATTAAATTTAAATAGAACAACATTAAAGTCTACTAAGTAGCTCTTTCTTTTTCTTGTTAAACTCTTCTTGTGTTATAAAACCATCGTTAAGTAGTTCGCCAAGTTCTCTGATTTTGTTAGGGATATCTCCATTTGTAGGAACATCAAAAAAATCTGGTTTTTCTTTATGCAGTTCTTCTTGCTCAGACTCAATAGGCTTGTTTCCAATGATGTTCAGTAAAGTAGATGTACTACCAATAACTCCATTAAAGTTTTTGCTCATATCTGTTGAACTTGACATACTACCTGCTAAACTTGCCCCTTTCTGGATGACTTGAATAAGCGCTTTTGCTTCTTTAGCGTACTCTCGAACCAAAGCGGCTTGAGAATCTGATGATGCTTCCGAAGCTCCAGCAAAAATCTCAGCTATTCCTAGATCTACTAGCCATTTAGGGATCTTTTCAATATCAGGAGACTTCTCATATCCATAAACTGCTTTATATGCAAAGTGTTGACAGTTCTTATGGATTTTATTATATTTACAGCCATGAAACTCCTCATAAGCTTCTTTTATTCTTATTTGATTAGTCTTGTCCTCTAAAGACCATCCACGAGGAGCTGATTTCTCTAAATTCCAATCACCACTACTAGGAATGCTATTAGTTATAGGATGTGGCTTGTTTATATCCGTGATACAAACGTTACAGATTCCATTTACTTCAATCATCTCCATTACTTGAGTTTTACTTATTACAAAACCCATATGTACATTTTTCCCATATATTCCCCGAAAGCGTAAAACTGTCCCCTCACTAAAATTAAGCACTGTCATACAAAAAAGCTCCAAGGTATATATTTTAGTACTTGCTGATATTGTTAAGCAAAAATGGCTAACTATTACCTAACTTCAGCTAATAATTGTGTTAGTATTTGGCTAGGAATTTACTAACGTATTCTCTATGACATTTACTGATGAGCAGTTTCTACAAGTTTTTACTGAATGGGACTTAGAAACTCTATATACCGATCTTGCTTCAGCAAAAGGTAGGAGATTAACACCCGTAGAAAAACTACATTTGAGAGGCTTACTTGCTGGTCATAGTCCATCAGAAATTGCAGAAAAGCTTAGTAAAAGTGCTAAAGGTGTAGAAGTTGATCTTTGTAGCACCTTATATCAATATGTCAAAAGCCTAGTTGGTAAGTCCAACGGTAAAGTAGACAATTGGAGAAGCATTACTGAATGGCTAGAAGGTGCTGGTTACAAAAAACAGATACCAGTTGATGTAACATCAGATGATTGTTTCTCAGTAAAAATCCTAGTCAAAAAAGCTAAAGTAGTTCTTGAAAAAAATCAAATAGCGATTGATATCAATTTACGAATAATCGCTCCTAATTCCTCAGAAATTAGTTTAGATAAAGAAGAAGTAGAAGTTGTAGAAACTGCTCCCTCTATATCTTTAGAATAGCAAGAGTTTGTATTAAGTATAAGTATTAAATTCCTTACACACTATTTTCTATGTGCTTTTCTTAGTTCGTAGGTTCTCAACTTGAGTTGACCGAGCCACACCATAAACCATCTCTCTAGCCCAATGCTCGCAGTTATAAAGAAGCTTATTCCATAGTTTATCTTTAGCTGCGATGAACTTCTTTCTTGACTCATCTATGCGAGACTCTATTTGACTATCAGAAACTGATTCGGGACGCTCTTTAAATAACCATTCAGAGTTATATGGAGAGAAATATACATGACCCAATCCAACTTTAAACAAAAACTACTGAGTTACGAAAAACAAAGAATTAAACTGAATATTATCTTAATTTGCAACCTAATAACATAACTCACACCTTGCTAAGTATAAATACTCATGAAATAAAGACAATCTACCCTAGTATTACAAGAGGTATGTAGCAAGAATAAGTATTTATACTTACTACTTGAAACATCACTTCTTTTCTATGGCAGTTTTTGATCTTGTATTGAGTATTGCTTTCTCAGTATAAGATTGTGACAGTCGGGGTTTAGATATTTGCTTACAATATTGTTGATAGTTAAGGGAAAAAGTAACCTATCCTCAATAAAATTCTCAATAAATTGACTTAAAAAGCTATTGTAAACACTTGAAATGCTTGCTATAATAGGGTTTCAACCGAGTGACTAATCACGTTGACATCGTGGGGGTCGATGGTTCGAGTCCATTTGCGTCCATTTGCATTAAAACCCAATGAGAGAATGGCGACGCTTTGCGCCGCCATTCTCTTAACCCGAAAGAAGAGAGGCGGCGCTTCGCGCTGCCTCTCTTCTTTCGGATTAAGCAAACCTTATGTTGCTATAGCTAATAAGTCAGCAATTTGTTTAGCTAGTTGTTTGAGTTTGAGTGGTTTGCTGATATATCCATTCATGCCTGCCTCTAAACACCGATCGCGATCGCCTTCCATCGCTAGGGCAGTGAGGGCGATAATGGGAGTATTAATCAAGTTAGGATCGAGACGGATTTGTTTGGTTGCTTCTAGTCCGTCCATCGTTGGCATTTGAATATCCATAAGGATGATATCGGGCAAGTTTGCTTTAGCTTGAGCCACAGCTTCTACTCCATTTCGGGCGAGGATGACGCGATAATTGATGGCAGTTAGATAGAAACAGAAGGTTTGGATATTTGCCTCATTATCTTCAGCTAATAAAATAAGCGGTGGATTGTCGAGATCGACATCCTGTGAAGATAACGTTGTCGAACTTGGTGCGGAAGCGATCGCATTAGATGGGGGCATTTCATAGGGTAGGGCAACTGTAAAGCAACTACCTTGTCCGATTTCGCTCTCGACCATAACCAGTCCGCCATGTAGATCGACAATCTGTTTGACTAGAGCTAGTCCTAAACCTGTGCCTTCGTACTCACGGTTGAGGGCGCTATCGACTTGGACAAAGGGCTGAAAGAGTTGTCGCAAGTCCTTGTCGGCAATCCCAATACCATTATCCACCACTTGAAATACGATCATCGGTGAATTCATGGTTATAATTCGTTGGGGGATTTTTGCTTCTCCTTCCCATTCATTGCCGCAACCGACTGCGACGATCAGACTGATTGCCCCTCCATTTGGAGTGAATTTGACAGCGTTGGTAAGCAGATTGATCAATACCTGTTTGATGCGGCGCTCATCGATATTGATGCTTTTTATAAGCGGTGGAATATTGCTATGGAGTTGCACTCTCTTTTGAAATGCTTGCTGTTTAACAAAGGTCAGACTAGAATCACAGAGGTTTTCGACTGAGACTAGTTCGATATCCAATACCATCATCCCTGATGACATTTTGGATAGATCGAGAATATCGTTAATCAGTGATAGTAGATGTTTGCCGCTTGATTCAACTATAGAAATCGCCTTTAATTGTTTTTCATTCAGCGAACCAAAAACCTCATCTTGAAGGGTTTCTGAAAATCCTAAAATGGCATTTAGCGGCGTGCGGAGTTCGTGGCTCATGTTAGCGAGAAATTCATCCTTGAGCCTTGTGGCGCGGAGGAGTTCTTGATTCGCTGTCTGCAACTGAAGTTCTGCTTGTTTGCGATCGCTAATATCAAAATTAATCCCAATAATACTTTGAGGATTACCATCCACATCCCGTTTGAGCGTTCCATAGGCTTTGATAAAGTGAATACTGCCATCGGGATGCACAACTCGGAACTCCGTATCATATTCATCTATTTGACCCGAAGTAA
This sequence comes from Pseudanabaena sp. UWO310, assembly GCF_006861605.1. Classification (NCBI taxonomy): domain Bacteria; kingdom Bacillati; phylum Cyanobacteriota; class Cyanophyceae; order Pseudanabaenales; family Pseudanabaenaceae; genus Pseudanabaena; species Pseudanabaena sp. UWO310. The sequence goes on from NZ_SELU01000018.1 coordinate 42,350, forward strand.
TTTGTTGAGTCGTTATCTCACTAGCTACACGATCATCGGGGTGTAACGCAGCAATCCACATTTCGTAGCTAAACTGAGGTGTTGTTTCTTTGGAAACTCCATACAGTTCGTACATCCGATCGTCCCAAAAGGCAATATTGTCTTGAACACCCCATTCCCAACAGCCGATCGCCCCAGATTTAAGCGCCAAAGCTAGGCGATCGGTTGTATGCTGTAAGCGCAATTCGGCTTGTTTGCGATCGCTAATATCCGTTAATGTACCAATATAACCCGTAAAAATACCATCCTCATTCAGTTCGGGCATAGCTTGGCAATAGAAGTAGCAAATTGTGCCATCGGGTTTGAGGCATCTTCCTTCCCCTTGGTAATATACTTGTTGCTTGATCGCTTGAGTCCATTGTTGATAGAGTTGCTCCCGATCATCGGGATGAATAGTCTGAAGCCATCCATAACCAAGAGCTACGCTAGGTTCTTGTCCTGTAAGTTGAGACCAAAAACCATTGACGTAGGTACATTCATTTTTTTGATTAATTTGAAAAATTGCCACAGGAGCCGCCGCCGCCAGATTCGCAAAGCGTTTTTCGCTCTCCCTCAAGCTTTCTTCAGCAAGTTTGCGATCGCTAATGTCGTTAGAGCAACCAATCAAGCGAATGGGGTTTCCCATTGCATCCCAAATGATCGAGAGCCGCAAGCGTATGTAAATTATTTTGCCTGATTTGGTCTGATTCCGCAGTTCAATCTCATGGGTTCCCTTTTCCAGTAACGGGCTAAAGACGGTGGGTTCCATAATAGCCAAATCTTCATTTAGATAAAGCATACTAACGTTCAGCCCGATCGCCTCATGAGCCTTGTATTCATAGAGTCTCTCCGCCCCAACGTTCCAAGTTAGGATCGTGCCATCTATCGTCGCAGAAATTACCGCATCATGAATCTGCTCCAGCATTTGCGATTGCAATTGAATGGCTTGAGTACGTTCTTTGACTTTTGTTTCTAAGGATTGATTGAGTTCTAGTAGTTCTTGCTCGGCGCGTTTGCGATCGCTGATGTTGCGAATCAACCAAAATAGTTGCGGCTGACTATTCATAGGATTGATATTTTGGATGACGCTAATTTCGGCAGGAAAAAAATCGCCCTGACGCTTTTTTAGCGTAATTTCCCAAGTTGTTTTGGCATTAGTTGAGGATAAACAATGATGAAACTGGCGGTCGAAAAAATCTCTATTATCCAAGGCAACAAATAGATCCAATGGCTTGCCTAAAATATAATCACGCCTTATCGCAAGTAGTTCTAAAGCAACTTGATTTACTTCTGAGATCTTGCCCGATAGATCCGTAACCAGATAGCCATCAGGTGCGAATTCAAAAAGATTTTGGTAGCGATACTGTTCATATTCCAGTTGTCGATGCTGAATGATTTGCTCTTCAGTGGTAATCCTCAATTCCTCGACCGTACATTCTAAATCCGCACTTACTCTTTCTAATAAATTATTGCGCTCTTCTAGTTCTTTTTGCTGACTTAAGAGTAGCGACTCAATCCTTCTGCGTTCGGCAAGCTCACTTTGAATTTGTTCAAAAGCGATCGCTTGCTGAATGGAGATAGCTAACTTCACCGATAGCCGCTGCAATAACTGAATATCGGATTCTTCCCAAACCCTTGGAGCCGAGCATTGATGCATAATTAACAAACCCCATAAAATGTGTTTGTCAGCATTTGGCAACAGAATTGGCACAACCAGATTGGCGCGAACTTGAAATCTTTCGAGCAATTTAATATGACAATCTGTCAAACCAGCCCTATAAATATCATGGGCAGCAAAAAACTTTCCCTCAGCATATGCGCCCCCAAGATTTTCGCGAAAACAAGTATCTTCAACTTGTGCTTTTAAGCAGGACTGCCAAGGTGAGACGATATCTTCGGCAACAACCGTGCCACTCATATCTGGGTTGAATTGATAAATAATAGCGCGATCAGCATTAATAAATTGACGTACCTCCCTCACAATGGCGTTCGAGATATCTTCTAAATTTAGAAATTCGCGAATTCGCAGCGCAATTTCAGAGGTTAATATGTGCTGCTGTTCCGATCGCCGCAGTTGATGCATTAGTAAGGTTTGCTGGAATACTTGCCTAATCGTTGAAGTGAAAGATTTCGCAGTAATATCCCCTTTAACCAAGTAGTCAGTCGCTCCTAATTTCATTGATCGTACGGCTCTCTCCTCGTTTCCTAGCCCCGTCAACATAATTACAGGAGTCTTTTCTCGCGTACGATCCAAGTTGATTGCTTCTAGAAATTCAAAGCCATCGCCATCGGGCAAATTTAGATCGGTCAATACAATATCGGGCTGCTGCGATCGCCACAGTTCCAAACCTTCCTCTAGGCTTCCTGCTTCGATAATACGATAGCTATTCTCTGAGTCCGATCGCAGATAACGTGAGTAGGTTAAGCGATCGCTTTCCGAATCCTCCACGATCAAAACGGTTGCTATCGGTGTTTCTAGAGGCAAGTTTAGCGATTGCCAAGGCTGAGAACTTGGAGATTCAGAACTGTCCATAATCATAATAGGTTTAGCAAAGCCGTAAATTTTAACCAGTGCTGAAATATGGATGGAAAGGGTTGCAATATTGCAATCCCCCTCTTGTTTTTAGCATATAACAATTAGAGTGTTATGGTCGTTTCATGACGATTAAATCCAGAATCAAGCCCTGTAGCGCAAGCACAGCTTACGCTACAGGGCTTGGGGTTTAGCTACAGCATTAGGGGCTTTTAAGATTTATATAGGCTCTTTCTAGGGCTTTAGTTAGTTCCTTAATTTGGATTGGTTTGCTTACGTAATCATTCATTCCTGCATTTAAGCAAATCTCGCGATCATTTTGGACGGCATTGGCAGTAAGCGCCACGATCCAAGGCTTATGTATATATTCTGCAACGATCTTTTGGGTTGCCGTTAAGCCATCCATCTCAGGCATAAATACATCCATAAATATGACATCATAACTTTGGCGGTGTAGCGATTCTAAAACCTCTGCTCCATTAGCGACAACATCAACACGATAGCCTAGGCGATTGAGAAAGCGGGTAGCCACTTTTTGGTTAACGATGTTATCTTCAGCTAATAGAATTTTTAGGGGAAAAAGATTGGCAAAGTTTTCATCAAAAACTGAGTTCTGCTTACTCTTAAGTTCTGCTAAGGAAGCATGGCTAAAGAATTGGTTTAACGCACTGTAGAGTTGCGATCGCTTGGTGGGTTTACTCAAACAGATAGTGATGTCATCATTGCTAACTTCATCCCATCTAAAGGTATGGGTGAGCAAAATAATTGGTAATGAATTGGCATAGAAACGGATTCGTTCTCTAATCTCACAATGGTCGCAATCCTGCGATACATGGCAGAGTGCTTTCTGGACAGGAAAGCCCGCATCCAGAATCGCGAGATCAAAGGCTGGTTCGTGCTGCAACCAAGCGATCGCCTGCTCGCTCGAATTTGCCGCCATCACCTCCATCTTTAAAGTTTGGGCAAATATAGTCAAACTCCGACGGTTAACTTCATTGTCTTCCAGAATTAAGAGGCGTTTGCCAGCTAAATTAGAATTCCATTCAGGAGGAGATGCTGTTTTTACAGCCGTCGTGGCAATCGTAAAGGAGAAGGTAGAGCCGACACCCACCTCACTTTCAACCAACATCCCCCCACCCATCATTTGCGTTAGTTGATTAGCGATCGCCAGTCCTAGTCCCGTGCCGCCATACTGTCTGGTTGTCGATGAATCCACTTGGCTAAAGGGCTTAAATAAGCGATCGTAGCGATCGCGAGGAATACCGATACCAGAATCCTTAACGGCAAATAATAATTGATAATTTTGCTGTGAAGGATCGACAGAACTCACTGATACCGTTAAAGATACTTCCCCATTAGCTGTGAATTTGACCGCATTACTAAATAAATTGACTAATACTTGCCTCAATCGGGTTACATCGCTCAAAATCAATTCAGGCACATCCACATCCATACAATAAGCTAGCTCTAACCCCTTAGCAGAGGCCGTAGCCGCCAACAGATCGAGCGATTCTTCAATGCAATGGCGTAAATTAAAGGGTTGAAGATCAAGGCTAAATCTTCCAGATTCAATTTTGGAAAAATCAAGAATATCATTAATGATGGTGAGTAGATTATCGCCACTCGATCTAATAATCTCCGTAAATTCATATTGCTCGGAGTTGAGATCGGTATCTAGCAATAAACTCGCCATCCCAATCACCGCATTCATGGGCGTGCGGATCTCATGACTCATGGTCGCGAGGAATTCACTTTTTGCGCGATTTGCTGTTTGTGCGGTCTCCATCGCCTTCAGTAGTTCCATCTTTGCTTCTTGCCGTTCTAAATGCATCGCCAACGAAGATGCCAAAACCCTCAATAGACTGATCTCTACATGATCGCGGCGGCGATCGCTGAAGTGGTCGTGAAAGCTCAAGAAGCCCCAAAATTTTCCATTCACAAAGATAGGTAAGACGAGGGAAGAGTGAATTCCCTTAGAATCAAAAATTGCTTTTGCGGCTTCAGGAACTGCGGGCAATGAATTATAAATGCTCAGATAAACGCTCAGATCCTGTGTTAATCGCGATAGCCAAGTGCCATCGCTAAGTATCTGCCCATACTCAACCTGTAGCAGTCTTTGGGCTGGGGATAGTTCTGGAGCATTCCAAGTAGAGTAAAACCGTAATTCGAGACTTGGCTCTTGCTCGCATTGCAAAAGATCAATACTGGAAAAATCGGCAACTTTACCAATAATTTCTAAGATATTGCCATAATCATGGAGATTGATACTCTCCGACAGCAGTTGACGTTGTACATCGACAAGCATCGATAGATAGCTCTCTCTCTTTTCGATCGCCGCAATCGTTAATTTGCGTTCGGTAATATCGTTACTGGCTCCGACTAAACGAGTAGCCTGTCCTTGCCAGTTCCATAACGCTCTTGCCTTTGTGAATATCCATTTATAGTCGCCATTCGTGCAACGCATCCGATATTCCACCGCATAGTTAGGGATCTTGCGGGATAAATAATCAACGCGTTCCTGTAAAACGCGATCGCGATCTTCAGGGTGGATCAAATCGATCCAATCGATATCCTGCTCGTCATCAATATTTGCCTCAATCCCAAGCATGGTGCGCCAACGTTCCGAACGGAATGTTAAGCCAGTTTCCAAGTCTAAATCCCAAATGCCATCATCAGCAGCTTGAATTGCTAGTTGCCAACGTTCTTCACTCTTTTGGAGTGCCGCCTCGGTCTGCTTGAGGTCGGTAATATCTGAAATGATGCCATTCCAGATTAAACCTAGATCACCTTGACGCATTGGTTGAGAACGTCCAGATATCCATTTTAATTTACCACTGGGGGTTTTAATCTGAAACTCATGCGCCCAGTTCGTAAAGGATATAGCAGAATCTTCAATAGACTGGAAAAAGGCTTCAATATGTTCGGGAACAACCAAACTGCTGAATTTGCCAAAATCCTCATAAATCTCTTCCGCAGTCAGTTCGCATAGGTCATAAATACCTCGACTGACAAATTGAATGGAGTACTGACCATGACCATCTCGATAAAACTGATATACGGTGCTGGATATTGCGTCCGTAATTTTGTTGAGCCTTAACTCACTTTTAAGAAGCTCAGCACTGCGCTCCTGTACTCTTTTTTCTAGATTGACATTGGCATGTTGAATCTCTTGAAATTTTTCCTGTAGGGCGATCGCCATAACTTGAAAGTTATAGCCAAGGGTATCGATCTCGGCAAGGTTACTGGATTTCCAAGCAAAGTCTGACTCGGAAGAAAGATTTTTGGGTAGGTCGGTGGTGAGGTGAATTAACTTGGCGATCGGGTTTACCAATCGACGACTGAGAAAATTTGCCACGATCGTCGCAGGTAAAATAATCGCCAAGATCAGCGCGAGAATGTATGTATGCAGGTTCTCCAGTTTGTCTATATATTCCGATGGAGACAGACGTATGACTATCGTCCAAGGAATATTTGCACCGATAGGGGCTTCTTGCAAATAATAGGATTTACGCCAGCGGGTCATCAATGCGGTGCCTGGTATTTTCGGCAACCATTGAATTTGTCCTGTTTTAAAAGGGCGAACTTCAGCACCTTGATACAGATCGAAAAAATCACCTGAAAGCTCTTTAGAAACCGTACTAGCAATTATGGTTTTATCGTGATCGAGTAAAAACGACTCAATCTTAGTTGTCCCCGATTCATTGGCTAGAAATTCTCTAAGGCGATCGACATCTAAGACGGCAATAACCACACCATTAAACTGATTGTTCTTGAGAATGGGCAACGCAATATCAATATGGGAATAGCCCGTAGTCCGATCCTTGCTGATATCACTAAACGCAATACTTAGACTAGACCGAACATCTTGAAATATTTTTTGTTGAGTGACGGATTGACTCAGGCTTAAATTTTCTCCATCCAAAATACCAGCAAAGGTTGTCAAAATACGACCTTCGGCATTAGTAGTGTAAATGTATAAAAACTCTGGTGTAATTTTGCCAATTTGAGTTACCGCGAATTGCAATTTTTCTTGGCTATCTTCTTCGCTAGCGATGGTTGCTAATTCTCGCAATATCCCTGCGTTGTGCTGATGCCAGTATCTTAAATTAACCGTCAGGGCTGTCGTACTTGCCAATAATTGACTAGAAATTCCCTTCTCAATATCATGCAGATAGTGATAACTAGTTAGAATGGCGATGGTTAGAATAGGAACATAAACAAAAGACAATAACAAATGAAATAACATTTGTTGGATATTTAGATGGTGTCTATTTCCCTGTCTTTTCTGAACCCATCGCTGTAATGGGGGCAAGTAGTCAATAAATAAATGGGCAATTAGCGCATTAAATACCCCGTTAATTAACTGTTTGAGGACAACTAAGAGGACGGAACTGGCTCCGACTTTGAGAATGAAATAATAAAATCCAAAACATAAGGGTGCGCCCAAACATAGCCAGTAGGAGATTACTAGCAGGATCATATTGCGAGATCCCCGATGTTTTTGCTGGTAATATTCGAGCCCAACCCCTACCCACAGGGCTTCTAAAACCAAGAGAATTGCCGCGTAGGGCTGTCCCCAAAGAATATAAGTATGAATACTCGCAATTGCCGCAACTGCGCCCCCCATGAAAATCCCATAGAGATAAGTCGCAATTAGCACAAAAATGCTGCCGAATAAGAAATCCACCCCAAAGAACAATGGCAGACGAAAGTAGTTCCCTAAATAGGAAAGAATTGCAAATAATAAAAATGCCAACCAAAATGTCAACAAATTATTGAAGGCAAATTTCCCAGCAAATTTACCCCGAAATTCTCCATTAGACTTCTCTTTTAGCGGTCTATAGAGAAATTTGACGATCTGCGAAAAAGGATTCATTTAACAACTTTTGCTTCCAATACATTTTAGCTACTATACGTGGCTAATCGCAAATCATTTATTACAGCAATTACCGATCAAACGAACCACAGGAAGAATTTTGAAAGCGTTGCTTCGCAACGCTTTCAAAATTCTTACTAGTTTGGGTTTGAGCGCAAAGCGCTATAAGTAGCTGGGCATAATCAAAACCTGTAGCGCACGCGTAGCGTGCGCTACAGGTTTTGATTATGGGTTTTAATTATGCCCAACTACTTAGCGGTAGAAAACATGATTTTGGCTGGTAGATCAATGCCATTACCAAATACAGGGGTGGGATCTAAGCTGGTAATTAAGCGGAAATGCGTAGAGGATATTTTGGGTGTGGTGGGATGGTTTTCCCAAGACTTTAAAAGGTCATGCGATCGCGTTAAGAAAGCAACACCACGAATGAGGGGAGTGATTTGCCAACTGGCGACCAAGGTTTCCACAAGCGCTAATTCAATTTGAGGTGGTGCGTAGGCTTGGAGTAAATCTTCTAAATATTCATTAAAATCCTCATCGTCTTCACCATCTAACTGATAGCTATCGACGATGTACTTCACTCTTTGACGGCTAATTTGTTCCCATATTTCCATAACTCCCTCGACTTTGGTTTGTGGTAAATTGCTTATTTAGAGCTAAATTCATAGGAAAAGATATATTGTCGCGATCGTTAGATAATAATTAGTATAGCTGTATAAGTAAAGATTCTTTCAAGCTAAATTAGATGATCGCATGATCCCTCAGAAATTACGATTAAAAAATTTCCTGAGCTATCAGCAACTAGCCTTGGATTTTAGTGGGCTACATGTTGCTTGTATTTGCGGTGGCAATGGGTCGGGGAAATCTTCTTTGTTAGAAGCGATGTCTTGGGCGATTTGGGGAGCAAGTCGCGTTGCTTCGGAAGATGATGTGATTCATGTGGGCTCTAAAGAAGCACAAGTGGATTTTACCTTTATGGCAGGGGGAGAGGTCTATCGAGTGATGCGATCGCGATCGCGCAATAGTTCAACATCGCTAGAATTTCAGGTTCTGAGTGAAGGAAAATTTAAATCGCTGACAGAAAGAAAGGTGCGATCAACGCAACAGACCATTGTTTCGCACCTCAAAATGGATTATGAAACCTTTATCAATTCGGCATATTTGCGCCAAGGACGAGCCGATGAGTTTATGCTCAAGCGTCCGAGCGATCGCAAGCAAATTTTGGCGGATATGCTGGCTTTATCGCAGTATGACGAGTTGGCAGAACGCGCTAAGGACATTGCCCGAACCAGTAAAGCCGAAGCGCTCGTCCTAGAGAATATGTTGGTACATCTTAGGGCGCAAATTCTGGCAGGGGAAGCGATCGCGCCGCAGTTAGTGGCATTGCAAGCGCAGTTAACGGAGTTACAGGGCTGGGAGAGCCGTGATCGCGATCGCTTGCAGGTGGCGGAGGAATTGCAAAAACAGTATGAAAGTCACTTGCAGCAATTAACTTGGCTCCAGCAGCAGCAAGCGGGCTTAACTAGTAATCTCATGCAAACCGATCGCCAATTGTTGAGTCAGCGCAAACAAATCCAGCAGTTAGAAGTAACCCTGTCACAGCGATCGCAAATTTTGCAAGATCGCGATCGCTACCAATTGCTAGCGGCGCAAACAGCAGAACTCGAATGTAAGTTTCAGACCTATCAACATCTCAGCGATCGGCGAGTTGACTTCAGCCATAAACTGACAGGATTACAAACCGAACTTAAGGCACAATTGCGCCATTATCAGTCTCAGTTAGAGGCTTTAGTTCAGCAAGACAGGGATCTGCAAGGTATTCTCGGACGAGCCTCAGAAATCGAAGCGGCGATCGCCCAATTAAATTTAGCGCGGTCAGTCTTACAGGAGTTTGATCGCCTTCACGGGCAATCTACGCCCTTGATCCATCGGCATCAAGTACTTCAGCATCAGTTAGAGAGAGAACAGACAAAACTCACTGCCAAATTAGAGGAACTCGTGGCGAAGAGGGAACAGTTATATTTACAGGTTCAGAAACACGATCGCTTGCTTGTTAATGCTCAGGAACTAGATCGCCAAATTGTCCTTTTACAAAAAAAACAGGTCTACCAACAACGAGTCCATGAAAAAGGATTAGAACGGCGCGATTTTTTGGAGCGTTTAAAAATACGTTTGGCGGATAGTGAAGCAGCCTTTAATAAACTAGAAGCGAAAATGCGGCAGTTAACCGTCCCCAATGCCCCCTGTCCCTTGTGCGATCGCCCCCTAGATGAAGCCCATTGGCAATTAGTACAGAAAAAGCACAAAAAAGAATCTCGTGATTTACAAGCGGATATCTGGGTGGTGAAGGAGCAGCAAGCCGCTTCTGAATGCGAAATTCAAGTGTTGCGGGAAGAGTATCGCAGTCTCATGAAAGAGATCGCGCCGCTCAATGATTTGATTCAACGTAAGGGCAATTTACAGGAACGTTTAAAGGCGATCGCCGAGGCGCAGCAAAGGCTAGAGCTAATTGATGCGGAGATTGCGGAATTACGAGATCGCCTTCAGACTAACAACTATAGCCGCGAAGCATGGGAGGAGATGGAACTGATCGATCGGAATATTCGCAAATTTGCCTATGACGAAAAAAATCATGCCCTAGCCCGTGGCGATGTCGAGCGGTGGCGATGGGCGGAGGTCAAGCAGTCGGAATTAAAAAATGCCCAGCGTCAAGCCGAAAACCTAGCGCTAAAAATTCCCGATCTGCAAACTAAAATCAAGCAATTACACGATCGCCTCGACAAAAATCTGATCGATCTCGAAGTGCAGCACGAACTCGAACAATGCGATCGCGCACTCGTCCAACTGGCTTACGATCCCGATATCCACCACCAACTCCGCAGTCAAAAACAGGAATTAACACCAGCACTATTGCGATATCAAGACCTTGCCCGCGCCGAGCAGGAATATCCCGAACTTCAGCAACAGGTTCAACAATTGCAGCAATTACATAATGTCCAGCAGCAGGAGTTGGAAATTATGACAAATCAAATCGCACAATTGCAGACCCAATGTCAATCTTTGCAGGGCGATCATGCGGAGGAAATCCGCTCTTTGCGGCAAAATTGTCAAGATTGGCGATCGCAAATGGATGGATTATTATCGCAAATTGGTAGCCTTCAGCAGTCGCAACAACAACTAGAGCAAAACCGACAAAGGGAAAGGGAAACCCTCACCCAAATCGAACTTGCCCGCCATCGCCAACGCATTCATAGCGAACTACATCAAGCCTTTGGCAAGAATGGCATTCAAGCTCTGATGCTGGAAAATGTATTACCCCAAATTGAAGTAGAAGCCAATCAAATCCTCGCTCAACTCAGCGATCGGCAATTAAATGTGCGCTTTATCACCCAAAAATCTGGCAAAAAAAATGATCGGCTGATCGAAACCCTCGATATTGAAATCGCTGATACTAAAGGCACTAGACCCTATGAGACCTATTCAGGGGGGGAAGCCTTTCGGATCAATTTTGCGGTGCGACTTGCCCTATCCCGCGTACTCGCCCAACGCAAAGGCAGCACTTTGCAAACCCTGATTATTGATGAAGGATTTGGCAGTCAAGATCGATTGGGTTGCGATCGCCTTGTGAGTGCCATTAATGCGATCGCCCCAGATTTTGAGTGTATTTTAGTAATTACCCATATGCCACAAATGAAGGAAGCCTTTAACACGCTCATCGAAGTGTCTAAAGGTGATGAAGGCTCTACCGTCCAATTAGTAGGATGATAGCAAGTTTTTAATTGAGGATTATGATAGCAACTCTTTTATCTTTATTTATCTTGAAAGATTTCAGGTTGATATAAATTACTTTCATGATCTTTTCGGTATTCTTAGTCATGAAAATCAACCTAATATTTTTTAATTAATAACCCAATCCTAACTTATCGTTTCTCAGTCTAAGTAATGATCTATGGATAGATATATGGATAACAGTTATCCGTAAAAACAAATAGAAAATGTTTTACTTAGTTTTACTTATATGCAATGGCAAAAAAATTTGACTAATAGTACAATCATCTTACATACTGATATATAGCTAGCAAATATTAAACTATTAAGAACAAATGGCAAAGGTTAAACAACCAGTTCAACTCTCTGGTGATGCATTGTTACAGAAAGTCAAAGAACTAGAACATCTGTCAAAAGAAGAAAAAGCTAAAGCTTGTGGATATGCAACTATCACAAAAAACAATCAAGCTCGCGTAAATCTAATGAAGTTTTATAATGCCTTGATGGAGGCTGATGGTGTTGAGCTTGAAGCGAAAGGTAGCGGTAAAGGTGGACGCAGCGCAAGTTATCGTGTCAGCGTTCAGAAAAATGGCAACCTATTAATTGGCTCGGCTTATACACAACTCATGGGGCTACAGGCAGGGGACGAATTAGAAATTCGGCTTGGACGCAAACATATTCATCTGCGTCAAGTTGGCGCAGATGACGAAGAATAACTCACAAAATAAGCTTGCAATGCAAGCTTATTTTGTGAGTTTGTTAAGATGAAATTTCACCCGTTGCTACTTGAAAAATTCGGGCGGATTTTAACCACTGAGCGTCAAACGATCCGAGATGTGTCGTCGTAATTATTGTTTGAACTCGGTTACCGATCGCATTTAAAAGATGATCTTGGCGTTGCAGATCGAGTTCGGCAAGAACATCGTCTAATAATAATAACGGCGGTTCGCCAATCACCGATTCTAGCAATTCTAACTCAGCCAGTTTTAGAGCTAGTACGAGCGTTCTTTGCTGACCTTGGGAGCCATATTCTCTTGCCGAAGTTGTATTAATTGTCAGCGAGACCTCATCTCGATGGGGACCAACTAAGCTAGTGCCTTGATGTTGCTCAATGATGTTTTTTTGCAATATCGCCTCAAAAAAAGACTGATGAATATTTTCGACTAGATCGGTTGGGGTAAAGGAAAATTTAGGTAAGTATGTAATTTCTAAATACTCGCTCCCGCCACTAATGGCTTGATGCCAATGTCTAGCGATCGGGGTTAATCTTTCCAATAATCGCGATCGCCTCCTGATTAAGCGCGTCCCCGTCGTTACAAGTTGGGCATCCCAAAGCGCCATTTGTTGAGCTTCGTACTGGATTTGCCCCTGTTTAATTGACTTCAGCAAGGCATTCCGCTGTCGTAACACCTGATTGTACTGCTGCAAAAGATTGATATAAATCGGCTCTAACTGAATTAAAACTGTATCTAGCCAATTGCGCCGACTTTCGGGACTGCCACGTACTAAATCGAGATCGAGGCTAGAAAACATCACAGCATTGACATTCCCCAAAAAATCTAAATGTCTTGCTTGGTTAACGCCATTTACCCTCAGAGTACGTTTACCACTGGCTCGCATTTGCATCTCTAGCTCGACGGGATAGCTTTCGGGTAATCTTGAGCGTTGACAGGTTGCCCGAATTTCGCCAATTGTCGATCCATTTTTTACTAAATCGCGATCTTTACTAACACGATGCGATCGCAAAGTTGCTAGTAGCAAAACCGCCTCAAGCAAGTTTGATTTACCTTGAGCATTATTCCCAACGATCACCGTTTTGGGGGCGGTGAAGGATACTTCTTGGTCAATGTAGTTGCGAAATTGCTTGATGTGTAGAGATTTAAGATACATTCATGCAGGCGAGTCTAGTAGCAGGTTCTCTAGGATAAAGCTTTTTTGCTTTGGGATAGCATATTTTCTTGTAGGTATCGCCAATTTATTGATAGTAGTTCCTGATAGCGATTGACAAACAAGCAGATTTCTGTCAACCTAATTGAGAATAATTATTACTAACTAAAATTTTCCTAATGTTAAATAAGTTGTCTAGAGGGTTACTCAAACGTGAAATCCCCATGCTAATAGCGGGTTTACTCACAGTTACAGCTTGCGCTGAAACCCCTAAGCAAGCCAATAATCCAGCAAACAATCCTGCTAGCCCCACTGCCGCAGCTCCTGAAAAGAGTAATAGCAAGTTAAAGATTAATATCAATACTGCTCCCATTGCTGAGTTAGATAAATTAGAGCTGCCTGGCACCAAGCCTTCGCTCTCAGAACGCATTCAAGCCGCCAGACCCTACAAAACTATTGATGACCTAGTAACCAAGAAAGCAATTTCGGCTGAAGAGCTAGGATTGATCAAAAGCTTGGTTACCATTGAAGATAATAAATAATCAACGATAATCAACAACCGCAAAATCCCAATTAACCAACGCAAGTAAATAACAAAAATAAATCACAAAGGTAAAATCATGGATTTTAGCTCGGCTCTGCCAACCTTCTTAATTGTTTTAAGGGAAGGAACTGAAGCAACTCTAGTTGTGGGGATTGTGCTGGCGTATTTGAGTAAAGCCAATCAATCATTTCTCAACAAATGGGTTTACTTGGGAGCGCTCGCAGGGCTTTTTGTTAGTAGTGTGATGGGAGCGATCGCCCAGAAGTTAATTGGTGGCTTTAGTGGCACTATTTATTATTTGTGTAAAGGGATTTTTTCACTTGCCGCGATCGTGATGTTGAGTTGGATGCTGATCTGGATGACTCAGCAGGCAAAGACTTTGAGGTTTCAGGTTCAAGCGAGCGTGGAGCAGGCTTTGCGTAGTAACGAAGCCAACAAAGTTGGTTGGGGTCTGTTCACCCTGATTTTTGTGGCTGTTTTAAGAGAGGGAGCTGAGACGGTTCTATTTGTTACAGGATCATTTAATCCCGATCCAACCCAATCAGGACTCGCTCAATATGCTCCCGCAATCGGTTGTGTATTCGGGCTCGTAGTAGCGATCGCCATCGGGCTAGCCATATTCAGATTTGGGGCAAAGCTCAATATTCGTATTTTCTTTCAAGTATTAGGGATTGTCTTGATCCTCATCGTAGCTGGATTAGTGATGACATCCTTAGCTGCTTTCGATCTGGCAAATACCATTGACAAAGTATTTAATACGGCTACGCAAAGTTATGAATTTCTCGATCCGCCGCAAAAGGTAATTAGTTGGTTTAGTTTGGGTCGTCAAGTTACAGATACTTCTTCGTTTTTGCCTGCGGATAAATTTCCGGGAATTGTCTTAGCTACTTTGTTTGGCTATTCTGACAAGCTCTACGCAACGCAAATCGTCGCATACTGCGTTTTTCTGAGCACAATGATCGTGTTCTACTTCCGCTCTCTTGCGGGTAAACAGATCTTTCCTTTTCTAAAAACTCAAAGATAGGAACTCAAAAATAGAATCTATCGATAAAATCCCAAAAATAAATTACAGCGGTAAATAAGCAGTAAATAGCTAGTAAGTCTGCGCCTAACTTCCCAAAAGCTTGGCAAATGAAAGATAACGTTCAAATAACGTTCAAATAACGTTCAAGTAACAAGCAAAAGTAACAAGCAAAAGTAACAAGACTCAAGAATATGAATTTTTTAAAAGCCCTAATTAAGCCAATTAGTTTGGCTGTGATTGTTTTCGCCTTGGCGATCGCCTGCACGCCCCAATCAATTAAGACCAATACCGATGTAGCCAGTAATTCAAATACCACTTCTGTTGCGGCAAGCAAAAAATTTAGCGATAAGCAGGTCGTTGTGGATTTTACTGACAAAGTAGTGATTCCTACTTATCAGAAGTTTACAAGTAAAACGAAAGATCTGAAAGCAGCGGTAGATATTTTAGCGAAGGATCCGAGTGAACCTAACTTAAAAGCCGCTCAGGATGCTTGGACTGAAGCAAGAGTATATTGGGAACAGAGCGAATCGTTTACCATTGGTCCTGCGAAATCCCTAGGTGCAGATGCGGCGATCGATACATGGCCCTTAGATAAGGGCGATCTTGACAAAGTCCTCAAGAGCAACGATAAATTGACTCCTGAATCCATTCAAAAATTGCAGGAAAGTCAAAAAGGATACCACGCGATCGAGTTCATTCTCTTTGGAGCGAACGGTAAAAAAGCGATCGCGGATTTTACGCCCAGAGAATTTGAGTACTTGCAATCCTTGGCGACGGTCTTGGATGGGGATGCGAACAAACTCCTCACCGCTTGGGTAAAAGGGGTTGATGATAGGGCTCCCTATCGCGATTCCTTTGCTACGGCTGGAAATAACCCGATCTATCCTTCTTTACCCGATGCTGTGCAGGAGATGATTGAAGGGATTATCGATAGCACTACGGAGGTTGCTGAAAAGAAAATTGGCGAACCCTTTAAGAAAAAAGACCCCGCATCAATTGAGTCTCAATACGCGCTTGCCAATCCCATCAATGACTTTAGAAATAATATTCTCTGCGTGAAGAATGTCTATTTTGGAGGCATTGAGAACCATAAAGCTGGTAAATCGGGATTGAGTGCCTATGTCGCAAAGGTTAATCCTAACCTTGATGCCCGTGTAGATAAAGAAATTCAAGCGGCTTTAGATGCGATCGCCCAGATCCCTGCTCCATTTAGTACGGCGATCGCCGATCCTGCGGCTGCACCAAAAATCAAAAATGCGATCGAGGCTGTCACAACTGTTAAGGAAACCTTTGAAAAGGAAATCAAGCCTTTAATTGTTACTTAATACCAAGTTAAGAAATGGCTACGCCATTTCTTAACTTGAAAACCCTTACTAGGCTTAGTTTTTAATTCGCAAAAGTGTTGTCACACTTTCGTGAATTGGTATGAGTACCTCAGTACAATTAAAATCCAGAGCTAAAACCTGCGGCGCACGCTGCGCCGCTCACCAAATCAACTAATCACTAAATCAACTAATTATGAAAGATCTAGATCTACAGGCTACTAACGATATTCTCAACTCAATTATGGAATTTGAGTTGGCTGGGGTCGTCCGCTACACTCACTACGCCTTGATGGTAACGGGAGCAAATCGGATTCCGATCGTAGCCTTTTTTAAATCCCAAGCAACTGAGTCCCTTCTGCACGCTCAGCAGGTAGGGGAAATCTTAACTGGTTTAGATGGACATCCCAGCCTGAGAATCTCTCCTCTTGAAGAAACCTTCAAGCATACCGTCGAGGATATTCTGACGGAGAGTTTGAATCACGAGAGAAAAGCGTTAAACCTTTACAAAACTCTCCTCGATGTTGTCAAGGATGCCAGTGTCTATTTGGAAGAATTTGCCAGAACGATGATCGGACAGGAAGAACTTCACAATATTGAGATTAAAAAAATGCTCCGTGATTTTAGTAATTAGGTATTTTTTCAGTTAGTTCATTCCCCTTTATAGCTATGCATACATTATCTTCGCGGTCTCACAGCCAAGTAATCCGATTGTTGATCCTAGCGGTTGCGATCGCGATCGCCGTAATTGGATTTCAAACTTGGATGGATTATCAAAAACTCCCCCCGATTAATCTCGATCCCCTATCAGGAGGTCAAACATCGATCACCAATCGCACTTCTAGGGCTTTTGATAATCCTGCGGCTAATTTGACGGAAGAGGAACTCAAAAAGCATAGTGAGGCGAATGTTACCTTCAATGATGTGTTCGTCAGCGCTCCTTCCCAAGTAAATCCTGGACTAGGTCCCCTGTTTAATAATACTTCCTGTAATGGTTGCCACCTTCGTAATGGCAGGGGGATGCCAATTATCGGCTCCAGTACTTCACTGAAGTCCCAGCTTTTGGTGCGAGTGAGTTTACCTCACGGTCAACCAGAGGTAATGGGCGGCTCGGTTCCCGTACCTAATATTGGTACGCAAATCCGAGACCATGCGATCTATGGTTATCAGCCCAATGCGGAGGTGAACCTGCAATGGCAAGAGACCGAGGGCAAATATGCTGATGGAACCAGCTACAAATTGCGATCGCCGAAAACGACCATTACGCTCCCTGATGGTAAACCCTTGCCTGAGGAAGTAATGACCTCATTGCGGTTACCTCCTCCTGTCATTGGTTTAGGACTATTAGAAGCGATCGCCGACAAAACAATTCTGGACTTAGCCGATCCTCAAGACAAAAATGGCGATGGGATTTCAGGTACGCCCAACATGGTCTGGGATGTGGAGAAAAAAGCCACCGTACTGGGAAGATTTGGGCTCAAGGCAAATCAACCCAACCTCCGCCAACAGACTGCGGCCGCCTATGTTAACGATATGGGAATCACTAATCCAGTCTTTCCCGATCCCAGCGGCAAGAATGATATTACCGAAGAAAAGTTAGTTTCGGCGACCTTCTACTCTCAAAGTTTGACCGTGCCTGCCCGTCCAGTTGCCATGGTCAACGATCCCACTGTACAAAAAGGCGATCGCCTCTTCCATAGTGCAGGCTGCGCTAGCTGTCATATCCAAACCCTGAAAACTGGCAAACATCAATTAGCGGCGATTTCCGAGCAGACTATTCATCCCTATACCGATCTGCTCCTGCACGATATGGGGAAAGGGCTAGCGGATAATCGTCCCGATTTTCTCGCCTCAGGAACCGAATGGCGTACTTCTCCTCTATGGGCGATCGGGCTTACCCAAACGGTTTTGCCCTATTCAGGATTTCTCCATGATGGTCGAGCCCGTACCTTAGAGGAAGCCATCCTGTGGCATGGCGGCGAAGCAGAAAAGTCAAAGCAAGCATTTTTAAATATGGATAAGGGCGATCGTACCGCTCTTATCCAGTTCCTTAACTCTCTCTAGGAGAGCAAAGTGCGGTAAGAAATGGCGTAGCCATTTCTTACCGCACTTTGCTCAAAAAGTTTTTTGTGTTTCTTTTGATTTCTTTTGATAGAAAATTGCTGTAATACCAATTCCCAAAAGTGTGGCCACACTTTTGGGAATTGAAAAAAAACAGTAAGGGTTTTAAAATCACAAAATGGCTACGCCATTTTGTGATTTGGTATAAAAAGTGTTGTCACACTTTCGTGAATTGGTATAAATTCCTCGTGATAAAAAAAGGAAGGGCAGCGCTTAGCGCTGCCCTTCCTTTTTTTATAGGAACAGCCACATTAAAATTATGCCTAAAATCGATCCTGCCACAACTTGGGCAGGGGTATGCCCCAATAATTCCTTGAGGGGATCGTGTTCTTCTTCAAAAACCTCTACCATAATTTGATTGAGAACCTTTGCCTGCTTACCTGCGGCGCGGCGGATGCCTGCGGCATCATACATCACGATAAAAG
Organism: Pseudanabaena sp. UWO310; assembly: GCF_006861605.1. Taxonomy (NCBI): domain Bacteria; kingdom Bacillati; phylum Cyanobacteriota; class Cyanophyceae; order Pseudanabaenales; family Pseudanabaenaceae; genus Pseudanabaena; species Pseudanabaena sp. UWO310. The sequence continues at coordinate 60,868 of NZ_SELU01000018.1, forward strand.
CAAAAACTGTAGCGATCGCAAATTGTGGCGTATCCCATCCTTGGGTGCGTCCAATCCCTGTCGCCAGCGCCGATACTAAAGCTGAATGGGAGCTAGGCATACCACCAGTTTCAAATAGCACCTTAAATCTGACTCGTCGGAATTGGGCTAATTCGATAAACAACTTGAGTAGTTGCGCTGTCAAACTGGAACATAGAGCAATTAGCAGAACTTGATTATCGAGGATTTCGCCAACAGGATGGATGTTCATATCAATTGCAAAAATTAAGGTCAAGAAGTAGTTTGAGAATTAGGTCTAGTTTTTTCGAGCAGTGATGTAATCGGCAAGGGCCATTAGAGGTAGAGCCGCATCGCCATAACTGACCAATTGAGCTTTAGCCTGTTCCACTAGTTCCTGTGCCTTTAGCTGGGAGGCTTCGATGCCCCACAAACTAGGATAAGTGACTTTTTGGGCGGCAAGATCCTTACCAGCCGTTTTGCCAAGTTGCTCAGAAGTTGCAGTGATGTCTAGGATGTCATCAATGATTTGAAAAGCTAAACCAATGTTATTAGCATAGGTGGATAGCCGCTTGATGTCAGTATCATTTGCACCCGCCAACAATGCACCACAGATAACACAGGATTCGAGTAAAGCCGCAGTTTTGTGGATATGGATAAAGGTCAGTATTTCTGCTGTCACATCTGACTTACCTTCACATTCTAGATCGACAACCTGTCCACCAACCAAACCTGTCGCGGCAACTGCATGACCGAGATGGGCGATCGCCTTTAAAATTCTTTCCGCAGGTACACCCTTAGTTTGCACAGCTATAAACTCAAAGGCGTAAGCTAGTAAAGCGTCCCCCGCCAAAATTGCAATATCATCACCATACACCTTATGGTTAGTGGGCTTTCCCCGTCGAAAGTCATCATTATCCATGGCGGGCAGATCATCATGGATCAATGACATTGTATGTACCATCTCCATCGCGCAGGCAGTGGGCATAGCGGCAGCGAGATCACCACCCAATAACTGATGAGCAGCAAGACATAGGATTGGACGTAAGCGTTTGCCACCAGCCATCAGCGAGTAGCGCATCGATTCATAAATTTTTTCGGGATAGGTAACGGAAATCGAAGCGTCAAGCGCGGCTTCGACCTCTTGCTTGCGATCGCGTAAGTACTTATCTAAATTAAATGCAACCGTTTGAGATGATGTTTCTGACAATGTTTGGGGCATGGCTTAGCAATGATTTCGACAGGTTTTTGACAGGTTTTTGACAGTGTGTTCAGTTGTTTCCAGTTATTTCTAGTTATGCAATGTCAGAAATTTAGGCAAAACTTCTGACTATATCCAGAATGTAATCCAGAATGTATATTATGCAACGACTTGCGATCGCTACCCTAAAACTTTATTGATTTCCCAATCCACCTTCAGCAAACTTGCGGCGATAACTCCAAACGGTATTATGCAAAAGCATGGTCACGGTCATTGGTCCCACGCCACCGGGAACGGGGGTAATGTGAGAGGCAATTGCAGCAATATTGTCATAGTCCACATCCCCGACTAAGCGCGATTTACCGAGATCGTCCGTAACTCGGTTAATACCGACATCGATCACTACAGCGTCGGGTTTGACCATATCTGCGGTCACGAATTCAGGACGACCGATCGCGGCAATTAAAATATCTGCTTTACGGGTAACTTCGGCAAGGGCTTTTGTACGAGAATGGGCGATCGTGACGGTGGCATTTTCTTCTAAAAGCATGAGTGCTAGGGGCTTGCCGACCAGAATGCTACGCCCAATGACAACGGCATTTTTACCCGCAATATCTATGTTTGCCTCGGCTAACAACTCCATTACCCCCGCAGGCGTACAACTCCGCAAGCCCTCTTCACCACGGACGAGTCTACCTAAGTTATTGGGATGCAAGCCATCCGCGTCTTTATCGGGATCGAGACGGTTGAGTAGGGCGACCGAATCCAAATGATCGGGCAAAGGCAACTGGATCAGAATGCCATCTACGCGATCGTCCTTATTTAATTCGTCAATAATTTGCTCTAGTTCTGCTTGGGTGGCGCTGGCAGGTAAATGCTTGCCGAAGGATGTAATACCTGCTTTATGACAGGCGGTTTCTTTGTTCTTGACATAGGCGGCACTAGCGGGATTATCCCCTACCATCAAAACCGCTAGTCCTGGAGGACGACCATATTTTGCTTGCAACTGCGCGACTTCATCAGCGATCGCCTTTTGCATCTTCTTCGCTAGGGCTTTGCCATCGATAATTTTTGCCATAAACTGCTATGAATTTTTCTCCGCGATTCGTTACCCACTATCTATACGATTGTAACGCTTGATGGGAGGCAATCGTAACACACATAGTTCGCATCAATCATCTATAGCTGCCGTACCATCGGCAGCTACCACAAAGATGAGTGGCGGCGCGAAGCGCCGCCACTCATCTGGTTATTCTGAGGCGTTTTATTTATCCTGAGGCTTTTTAACTACGCCATTAAGATATTCCTTTGCCTTAGTAAAAGCGTATTTGAACTTATCGCCAATTGTAGGTTGGGGAAGAATCGCAACGGTTATTTCTTCATCAGGAAATTCCTTCAGCCGATAACCATATTCCAGATCATCCTTGAATTTCCGCAGAACGGGATACAAACGGATTGCTCCTTTTAATAATTCTGCTTCCTGTTGAAAAATGGCGCGACTGATTTGGTTACTACGCTGCACCGCCATCGAACCTGCGGGTACCCACTCCTTGCCCTTGATACGGACAAAAACATTGAACTCAGGTAAACCCTTATCCTTCATCTCGTCGTATTTATTTGCGGCAACTTGGTGCTTGTTTGGCGCTTTCTTCTTTTTTTTGTCCTGTCCCGAACCTTTACCAAATCCAGAAACTTTAGTCATAGAAAATATTTCACCCTGTGTTTTAAAAAGAGATTTTTATAAATGTGTAAAATTTGACAAATTTTATAGTTAACAAAAGTTTACATGAGTCACTAACCACAACACAATCTTTTTAAGGATTAACCGCTTGGGATGGATTTACGCGCACCTATAGCTACAGCCACTTGAATTAGGAAAAATTAAATCCCAAGAATTGACTGGCGGTGCTTCGCGCCGCCAGTCAATTCTTGGGATTTATGTCCTAGTACATTTGGCGATCGCTATATATTTCGCTAGGGCTTGATGTACTTATAATGTGTTAGGAGTTTCAGGATCTGCATAATGGCTTACTGGCTGCTTAAAAGTGAACCCGATGTTTATTCTTATGCCGATCTCGAGCGCGATCGCCAAACGATATGGGATGGAGTAAATAATAATTTAGCCTTGAAACATATTCGGACAATGCAACCTAAGGACTTAGCCCTGATTTATCACACGGGAGATGAACGTCGCGCTATGGGGATTGCGGAAGTAATCTCCTTGCCCTATGCCGATCCGAAACTAGAGGATCCAAAACGTGCGGTCGTTGATGTGAAGGCATTGCGATCGCTACCTCAGCCTGTAACTCTCGCTCAAATCAAACAAGACCCTGACTTTGAAGGTTTCGATCTGATTCGGATTAGCCGTTTATCCGTCGTGCCCGTATCTGAGGATCATTGGCAAAGGATTTTAAAACTCGCAAATATTTAGCCAGATCGCCCGAACCAAAAAGAGGAATGCGGCGCGAAGCGCCGCATTCCTCTTTTTGGTTTTATGTCCTGATACACTTGGCGATAGCTATATTTTTTTGATTTATTTTTTGATTTATTAAGTATATGAACTATTTAGTCAGTGTTTGGAGCGATCGCATGAAGGCGGAGGAGGTCTATACGCGACTCGAATCAGCCAACTTCCCCATGCACGCAATTTCGATTTTAGGTAAGGGTTATAAAAGCGCTGAGGAATTTGGCTTTATCGATCCCCTAGTGCAAGGACGAAAACAAGCTTACTTGATGTCCTATTGGTTAGTTCCATTTGGCTTTTTGGCAGGGATTGGCTTTAGTCTTGTTACTGACCTGCATACCTTCGCTTGGGCTGGGAGCATCGGCAATCATGCGATCGGTGGTTTGTTAGGGGCATTTGGTGGCGCAATGGGAAGTCTCTTTGTCGGTGGTGGTGTTGGCGTGGCAACCAGTAGCGATTCCGTTCCCCTTCGCAATCGCCTCGATGAAGGTAAATATTTAATCGTCGTCCAAGGCACGGATCAAGAGGTAGTCCGAGCGAATCAACTCATGCGTCCTCTCCGTCCTGAAAATATTCAAGGTTATGTTGCCCCTTAGACTGTCATGAATCACGTACTAATTGGAATTTCTGGAGGCATTGCCGCTTATAAAGTTTGCGAAGTAGTTTCTAGCCTAGCCAAACGCGGAATTGAAGTGCGGGTAATTTTGACGCGATCGGCTGCGGAATTTGTTACACCTTTAACCTTTGCTACGCTCTCTCGCCAACCCGCCTATACCGATGCTGATTTTTGGCAACCCAGTCATGGAAGACCATTACACATTGAGTTAGCAGAATGGGCGGATGTATTTTTGCTAGCGCCTGTGACGGCAAATACCCTAGCCAAGCTAGCCTATGGCATGGCGGACAACTTACTTACTAATACGGTGTTAGCTTCTAACTGTCCGATGCTCTTTGCACCCGCGATGAATACAACCATGTGGTTGCAAACCTCAGTGCAGGAAAATTGGCGCAAAGTCTTACAGGATTCTCGCTATACAGCGATCGCGCCGACCGATGGCATTCTCGCCTGCGATGCAGTGGGTACGGGCAGAATGGCGGAACCAGAAGTAATTCTCGAATATATTGAATCCTTTCTCTTGACTGGTGGAAAACAAGATTTAAAAGGAAAACATATTTTAGTTAATGCAGGTGGAACCCGCGAATTTATCGATCCCGTGCGATTTATCGGTAATCCGTCCACGGGGAAACAAGGAATCGCGATCGCGAAAGCCGCTATTCACCGTGGCGCAAAAGTTACTCTCATAAGTACCGCCAGTTCTCCGCTCCCGATGGGCGAATTGCCACCAGTGGTGAAAGTAGTCCGCACTTCCGCAGAAATGCACCGAGCCATGCTGGAAGAATTTCCTCATTCCGATATAACCATTGCGGCGGCGGCAGTTGGCGATGTACGTTCTCAAATCACCAGCGATCGCAAATTACCAAAATCAGAATTACCCTTAAATCTACAACTTGAATATATTCCCGATATCGTGGCGGATCTCGCCAGCCGCAAACGTCTTGACCAAATATTAGTAGGCTTTGCTGCCCAAACTGGCGATGAAGAAGAGGTCGTTGCTGCGGCAAAAGAAAAATTAGCGCGAAAAGGGCTAGATGCGATCGCTGCTAATGCGGTGAATAGTTTGCAAACTGGCTTTGGTACGGATACCAATCAAGCTACTTTCATCCATAAAAATGGGCATAGGCAATCTACGCCTATTTGTTCTAAGCTCGAACTCGCCCACCGTCTCTTCGATTTTTTACAGTCATAGCCACCCCCAAAAAGATGATTGGCGGCGCGAAGCGCCGCCAATCATCTTTTGGATCTATTTTTAATGCCAAATCACAAAATGGCGTAGCCATTTTGTGATTTTAAAACCCTTACTGGGTTTGTTTTTCAATTCCCAAAAGTGTAGCCACACTTTTGGGAATTGGTATAAAACGGGCTTAGAGAAAGGATTTGCATAGCAAACCTTTTCTCCAAGCCCAAAAGTAAAAGCCTTGCTACGCAAGGCTTTTACTTTTGGGCTTGGATTCTAAATTACCTCATTGACGGGGAAGCGATCTATTAATTGGGCAGCTTGCTTAGCGGCTTGATAGACATGTATCGGTAGATTTGGCACATGGGGAATTTGGTATAGCAAATCGATCGTGCGACGCATTAGGCGAACGATATCACCTTCATCGAGATTGGTATTTTGGCATAGCTCTGACCATTCCATTCCTAAAGCCCATTGCTCGACCAGTCCAGTTAATTCATAATCTAACCATGCGGGAATATCCACCAAGTGACGGCGCTGCACCTGCATAAGCTGACGACGCACTTCGCGTAATCCATCTAGAGCATCCTCGACCGTTGGTGATAGACCGAACTTGATCCAGTTATCGGGACGGCTATTTTCACTGACGATCGCCGCACAGACCGTAGCAAGGTGATGGGGAGCAAGATTATCCATTTCTCCCGACATCAAGCATAAAGCCAACCATAACTCATTTTCACCACGTAGGGCTGCCACGACTTTGCCGCGATCGGTAGGTTGAGTTTCTTGAAGGCAATCATAGGCTTGCAAGATATGGACAAGACTCATAAATTCTTGCCAATGCCTTTGACGACGTTCGTTAACCACCTTCTGCTGGAAGTCGATCTGACGTTGCAATTGTTCGAGACGATTTACTTTTTTAAATATTGCACCGCGATCGCTCATCTTTGAGACAGGATGACGGTTCATTTCCGATTCGATGGCAATGACTCGCGCTTGCTGCTTTAAAACTTCTGGTGCGAGTGCTGATTCGGGCAATGGCTTGATGTTTTGAGCGATCGCTAAACTCGCTTCATCCCCTTCAATGGACTGTCCTGGACGTAAGGGCAACTTACTCGGATAGTCGATATCTCCATCTAGTAATAAATCAGTTCCGACTTGAACGATATCCTTATATCCCAATGTGTACCAACGATTGTCAGAACCGAGGCAGACAAACCAAGGAAACTGTCCCGAACCCTGAACCTTGGCAGCCAGAACGGTATGGACGATCGTGCCTTTGTGAGTACGTATCGTTAGGGGTGAACCCGATAGTAGGTAGGGAGCATAGGATGCGAGATCGTTTAAACGCATTTCCTCCGATTGCTGCGCCAGCATTTTTAAAAGACGTTTTTCCTCGCGCAAGCGATCGCGCAGTTTGTCATAAATTTCTAACTGCTTCAGATCGATATTTGCTAAATCCTTTTCTAATTTAGCAATCTGCTCCATTACCGATTCCAGATTCTGGATTTGGGGTGCAAGGTTGAGATCGGCAAGATATTGCCCAAAACTGCGCTCGACTAGATCCCTTGCTTGTTCGAGGGAATGGGTTTGGAGGAGATTCATGACCATGCCGTAGCTGGGAGCAAACTGACTGACGAGGGGATCGGCGGTCGATGTAGCCAGATTTGCGGCTTCCTTAGCTCCTTCAAAGGGAGTTTGCACCGTTACGACATAGCCAACTTCATCCATACCCCGCCTTCCCGCTCTCCCTGCCATTTGCAGAAACTCCGAAGCATTAAGCAACCGATGTCCGCGATCGGTACGCTTCGAGATGCTAGAGATGACCGTAGTTCTAGCTGGCATATTAATTCCCGCCGCTAGGGTTTCCGTGGCAAAGACGACTTTGATCAAGCCTTGTTGAAATAGTTCTTCCACAAAACCTTTCCACGCGGGTAAAATTCCAGCATGGTGAGCGGCAATACCACGATAGAGGGCATCAATATGGGCTGGCTTGCCAATTTCTGGATTAGCCGCAATAAACGCATCAATTTGAGGCTTGAGTCTAAGGGACTCTTCCGCATTAACGAGGGAAACATTTCCTAAATCCGTAACCGATTTATCGCAACCGCGCCGACTAAAAATGAAGTAAATGGCAGGGAGCATATCCCGTTGTCGCAGATGGGAGATGACGGCTCCAATCGAGGGAACAATTTTATGTCTTTCTTCTTTGGACAGTGGCTTATTGGTGAGGGGCTTGAGACGCGGATTGATCTTTTGACTGGAACCATCCAGTAAAGGGAAAAAGCCCTTACTACTGCAAAAGGAATGTTCGAGGGGAACGGGACGAAAATCAGAATAGATTAACTCCGTATCGCCATGCACTTTATGAATCCAGTCGGTTAATTGTTGACTATTGGCGACGGTTGCCGATAGCGCTACCAACTGTACTTCCGCAGGACAATAGACGATCGATTCTTCCCATACCGTTCCCCTTTGGCGATCGTTCATATAGTGGCACTCATCAAGTACTACTACTTCGACATCTGTTAGAGATGTGCCAACTTCACCGATGGGTGTGCCATAGAGCATATTCCGAAAGATCTCTGTGGTCATCACCAAAATCGGTGCATCGCGATTAACGGATGTGTCACCTGTCAATAAGCCGACGTTATCATCACCAAACTGTTGGCGAAAGTCCCGTAACTTTTGATTGGAGAGAGCCTTGAGGGGAGTGGTATAAAAAACGCGCCGTTCGCCAGCTAAGGCGGCGTGAATTGCATATTCACCAATTAAGGTTTTGCCTGAACCTGTTGGCGCACAAACAACGACCGACTTACCAGCTTGCAATGCGGCGATCGCCTGTAATTGAAACGGGTCAAGTTCAAAGGGATATAGTTCTTGTGGGTCTAATGCTTGCACGCACTTCTGCCTGAATTAAGTATACTGGAAATTTTTAGGTCATCAATAAAGCGCTATAGGGATAGCTGCTTAATCTCTTATATTAACCTATGCAGGAATGAGTCAGAGCGAAGCGGGACAAGAGTTTAGTAATTGGCGATCGCCTTGAAAGTTTTTGCGTCAATTTTTTTTACTTTTTTTTGCTAACAAATGCTAGCTTTTAATAGCAAAATAGCTTATGCTAGCATTTGATAGCACAAAGGTATCATCAAGGGTATCGTCAATGGCAAAGAAAAGGCAGTTAAATGTAAGGCTCTCTGATACATTACTGGATCAGTTAGAAGAACGGGTTCAAAAAACCAAGATGGGCATGGCGGCGATGGTTGAAATCCTATTGACGCAAGCCCTGCAACAGGATATTGCGACACCAGCAATCCAGCCAGAAGATCGCTATGACGAGTTGTTAAAACGGATAGAAGCGATTGAGGCAAAATTGGCAGATGGCGATCGCAATTCTCTGAAAAATTCTCTGGGAAATTCTCTAGGAAATTCTCTGGGAAATTCTCTAGGGGGGGCGATTTCTAATATTGAGGGTGAAACCGCGATCGCAAGTATTTCCGCAGTTGATGCAACGACTAATGCAACGACTAAAAATAAATCTGACAACAAATCTGACAACAAGCCAGAAAAAGAGATTCCTCTTGTAGACGCGTTGAGTGTTGAAGAAATGGTGAATCGATTAAAAGTCGAGTTGCGGACATTAAATCAAAAGAAGGATAAAAGCACTTTTTCTAATTGGGCGAAGAAGCACGATCCTGAAGGTATTGCATGGCAATACAACGGCGTTGAAGATTGCTTCTATCCATTAGCAATCTGAAGTACTTATCCCAATTCACGAAAGTGTGACAACAATTTTGTGAATTAAAAGCTAAATCTAACATCTCTAAAACAGGAGGAACCTCAATCTTAATGAAGAATATCATGTTTGTCTGTAAAAATCGGACATACGCACTTATGGCAGAAGCTTGGATGCGCCACTATGTCGGGGATGCGATCGCTATTAATAGCTGTGGGTGGGAAGACAATCTATCGATTCAAGATGTAATTCAGACAATGGATGAAGTTGGTTTGCATATCAGCAAAAATGATTCCCAACTACTCGACAATTATCAACCCAATAGCTTTGATGCGGTAGTCTCGCTTGGAAGCACTGGCACAAGGCTACCCGATGACTGGATGATGAGACAGTTTTTTGATGAATGGCTGTTATCTCCGCTTCAGCCCTCTTCGATTAATTCCTATCGACAAGTGAGAGATGAGATTAAAGATCGCATTGAAGTAATGTTAATGCGCTTGGAAATCTACTAAAAACCAGAGAGCATACCGCCCGCTAGGTGGGCGGTATGCTCTTCTAGGTTTTCTTAGCTACTTAAAGCGCTATCACCACTCGCATTAGGACAATGAAGGGAAAGTTGGCGCTTCGAGCCAAACTTCTCTTCTTGCATTTTAAGAAAAGGGGAGAGAGTTTTACTAATAGCCTTGACATCCCAAATATGGGTGATGGTGCTTTGCACCATTACCCATATTTGGGATTTTAATTTAATTATGTCCAGTTACTTATACGATCAAGATCGCTACTAAGTAACTGGGTGCAATTAAATATAAAGACTCTAAACCTGTAGCGCACGCTGCGCTTGCGCTACAGGTTTAGATTTGGGTTTGTAACTATGCCCAGCTACTTAAATCGTTTTAGGGATGGAAGTTTGATGTCAGAGTCTTTATTCGAGCAGGCAAGTCAACGACTAGCCGATGCGATCGCCCATGTTGATGTTTCTGAGGATGCGATCGAGCGCCTCAAATCGCCAAAAGCGAGTTTGCAAGTTTCTATTCCCGTGCGGATGGATGACGGAACCTTAAAAGTTTTTCAAGGCTATCGCGTGCGCTATAACGATTTGCGGGGTCCCACTAAAGGAGGAATCCGCTTCCATCCCCATGTCAATATGGATGAGGTGACATCCCTCGCATTCTGGATGACTTTTAAATGTGCGGCAGTGAATTTGCCCTTTGGTGGGGCAAAGGGGGGCGTAGCGGTCGATCCCAAACAACTATCTAAATTTGAACTAGAGCGACTCAGTCGGGGATATATCAATGCGATCGCTGATTTTATGGGTGCTGATGTGGATATTCCCGCCCCCGATGTCCAAACCAATCAGACGATCATGGGTTGGATGGTCGATGAGTATAACAATATTCAGCGTCGGCTTTGTCCTGCGGCGATTACTGGCAAACCGATTGCTATGGGCGGCAGCTTAGGTCGAGAAACCGCAACGGGCTTGGGTGCATTTTTTGCGATCGAAACTCTCATGCCCCTATTGGGAATGCATCGAGAACAAACCACCGTGGCGGTGCAGGGTTTTGGCAATGTGGGATCGGCGATCGCCGATCTACTGAGCAAGGCTGGCTATAGGGTTGTGGCGGTCAGCGATTCTAAAGGTGGAATTTATGCACCGCAGGGGCTAGATGTACCGAGTATTATTCAATATAAAAATTCGACGCGCACTTTTCAAGCGGTGTATTGTCAAGATACATTGTGCAATATCGTCGATCATCAAAGGATCACGAATGAGGAATTGCTAAAGCTAGATGTGGATTTTTTGATCCCCGCAGCTTTAGAAAACCAAATCACTGAAAGCAATGCCGACGATATTCGTGCTAAGTACATTTTTGAGATTGCCAATGGACCTGTAACTCCTGCGGCGGATGCAATTTTAGAGAAGCGAGGAATTGTGGTAGTGCCCGACATCCTAGTAAATGCTGGCGGGGTCACTGTTAGCTATTTTGAATGGGTACAGAATCGGAGCGGATTGTATTGGACGTTGGAAGAGGTGAACGATCGCCTCAAACACAGCATGATTGCCGAGACCTTAAGCATTTGGAAAATCGCGGATCGAAAACAAACCTCAATGCGCACTGCTGCCTATATTCATGCCTTGACGAGACTAAGTGAAGCGATCGAGGCAAAAGGAACTCGCACCTATTTCATTCAATAGTCATCAAGATTAATAGAGGATCCAGAAAAAGAATTGGTGGCGCAAAACGCCACCAATTCTTTTTCTCATATTTTCTCGGTATAGCTGTAATTTCTAAAACAGACTTAAAGGACAATAAGTGATAACTTAAAAAAGAGATCATACCTAAGGCGGTTGCGCAACCCCTAATAGGCATAAATACTAGCTCCCCCTACTCCGAGAAGATATCTCTATGTACAGATTTCAGGTAAAGGCTTCCACCCAAAATGGAGAAATGATTGGCATAGTTGGCTCGATTCCTCAGTTAGGGTTGTGGAATACCAAAAAATATTTACCTTTACAAACATCGCGCGATCGCTATCCAATTTGGTGGATAGATGTCGCAATTGATGCTTCTAGTTTGCCTGAATTGCAGGAGAAAATTGAATATAAATATGTGCGCATCGATGCGGATGGCAAAGCGCAATGGGAGACCGATGATGGTGCTAATCGCTGGGTTCCCATAGAGCCAGAATACCTTAACTCCAAAACTTCAACCATCATCGTTGATGATACCCCCTTTGGGTTTATTAATGCCTATCCCTACGGCTATTTTGAAAAAGCGATCGCTCCAGTTCCAGCGCCACTTTCGCCCGATGGATTGAAGGTCTTAGTGATTGGTAGCTCTGTGGCACTGGGCTGTAGTGCTTGGCTACTAAAGGGCTGGGCAAGTCACCTCGGAAAAGCCCTAAGCGAAAAGTATGGGCATCAAACGATCAACCGATCGCAGTTAGGGGCGAATGTCACTAGTACGATCGAGCGCTTCGCATCGGTAGTTGTACCAGAGAAGCCAGATATCGTGATTATTGCCCTTTCCCTTGGCAACGAAGGGCTAGCCTATTGTCGTCCTCATGATCGCCGAGCCGTCCAGCGTCGCTTTGAGAGCGGGCTGTTACAACTCATCAAAATGACCCAAGATTTGGGCGCGATCCCGATAATTGGAGGTCTATACCCCCATGGAGATTACCATCCTGAGCATAACTGGCTATTGCGCGATACCCATCATCGAATGCTGGGTTGGTCAGTGCCGATGCTCAATTGGCTTGATGCTTTGGATAATGGCTATGGGGGATGGAAATCTGAAATATATACAGATGTGGCGCACCCCAATACCCTAGGACATCAGATGATGTTTGAGTCCATTAATCTGGATTTGTTTCAGATGGAACGCGATCGCCTCAAGACGCTCCAAACCAAGACCGATCACAAAAACTTAGAAGAGATCCGCGTTTACAAGGATAAATTTGGTTTCCAAATCCTTGCCTGTCCCGAAGCTCAAACCCTGCGAATTATCAACGGTTCGGCATATCCCTACAACATCACCGCCACTTGGAAAGAATTACAAGAAGCCCTAAAACGCAAAGCAGGGTTAACTTTTGGCACATCATACATTTCCAAAAATGATGAGCTAGGAGTTTTGCCAATCCTATCCGTGGGCTTTAACGGTTCAATTGAAAATACAGTAAATGTTCCGATTGGAGTCGATCTTCAGTATTGCGCTGCCCTCAAGTTTTTTGCTCCTCAAAATGCGGAAATCCTCTACTACGACGGACATCTAGGCATTCTCAAAGAAAGCGATCGCACAATTCGCATCATCAACGAATCCTATGAAGAATACAATATCCACCCGATGTGGAAAGAGATTCGGTCAGCGCTAGCGGCGATGCCTGCGGGAGTCTATCACGATCCCGTTCATCCCGATGCACCATTTCGCACGATGATGATCGGCGATCGCGGTTTGGAGAGTCGAGTCAAAGCTCCCGCCAAATCGACGATGTTACTAAAATACAAGTGTAAATTGTCAGAAATCAATCGGATTGCGATTTTACCTCTAGGCGATCGTTGTGCCGCCAGAATGCTTTTGTATAAAATGGAATATGATGGGCCAGCCTTTCCCTTTGATTTGACCCGTTCCACCAATCTCGGTGATGTGACCGATCTGGTAGTCAATGACTTCAAAGACATGTGGAATCCTGCTTATCTCCATTACAATCCCCAAGAGAGAAGGATCTACCATTCTAAGTGGTCTGGACTATCCTTCGGGCATGAGGTCGAAGATAATGAAGATCCTGTAAATAACATACATCCTATTCACGAGAGAATGCGAGTTCGCTACTCAGCAAGGGCAAGCAGATTTTTATACACTCTCAAACATTGTGATGAAGTACTGTTTATCCGCACTGGTGTCACTAATCGAGACTATGTAATCGACTTAATCGATAAATTGACAATTAAATGTCAAGGTAAGCCCTTCCGAGTTTTGCTCATTTCCAAGCAAGCATCCGATGAGTTCGCGAATATTCCCAATTTATTGCATTACGATCTCTATTTCAGTCCCGATGGAATGTATGACAGTCAAGAGTATTGGATGGAATGCACGAAAGCCATGAAGGAAATCCTTGAATCTCTCGGTATATCTAGCCAAAATCTATTCTGGTGTCCGCCCAACCCTGAAGCTTAACTCCAAGCAAAGCTAAAACCTAGGCAGAGAATCGCAAAGCGATTCTCTGCCTAGGTTTTAGTATACTTAGTCATAGTAACGTAAGAGCATGTTTGAGAAGATGAAATATCTGGTAAGACAATCATTCATTCTTTTATTACTTACATTTTCCTTTGGGGCTTGTCAACCAGCTCCAAAGGAAGGAATACAATTGCTTAAAACTCAAGAGGAAATGCAAAAAGAAGTAAGTCGCTTCATCCCACTTGGTATTTCGATTCAGCAAGCAAGGCAGATCATGAGGGACAGTAAATTTAGTTGTGAAGATATAAAAAACGGTTTTTTTGTTGAAAAAAGAGACGACAATGGGCATCTAATCGGCGAACAAACTATTGTTAGAGGAGATTTCTTGTCATGCGGAATAACTCACTCATATTTTATAGCTAGTACTTCTTGGCAGGTTTCTCTCTTACATAAAAATAATAGAGTAATTATGGTTTACGCGGTGATATACCATCAAAATTTGTAACTCGAATTGACCAACTGATTTATAGCCTGATCGCATAATCCTTTTGTCCTGTAATAAAGTGTAATCTATAAAATGAAACAAACTGTAAAAAGCAAAAAATTTCTCAAATATCTTCTTCTTTTATTTTCATTTTTTGCTTTGATTTTATTCACTATAAATGCACTTATTATAAACCAACAAGATATTGGCAAAAAGTCCTCTAAACATGCCATACATCCTTCATCTCTTTTTCACAGATTTAGTTTTTCTTCAAAAGGTAAAATTGGATATTTTAATGTTTTGGGACAGGTTGTCATCAAGCCTATATTTGATAATGCGGGTGAATTCTCAGAAGGTCTAGCATGGGTTAAGTTAGATGGTAAATATGGCTACATAGATATACAAGGGAATCTAGTTATTACTCCTCAGTATGACTATGCAACAAATTTTTCGGAAGGGATAGCGTCTATTCAGCAGAATAATAAGAAGGGATATATAAATAGAACAGGAGAAATAATAATTTCTCCTGTTTTTGACGAAGCTCATGCTTTTTCTGATGGTTTTGCAAATATTAAATATAAAGGTAAACTTAACTACATAAATAAGGCTGGAAAATTACTTCTTTCTTCTTATGGAGATAAAGATTATTATGAATTAGAGGACATCTTGCCTTTTCATGATGGCTTAGCAGGGGTTAAAATTTCAAATAAATGGGGATACATTAATAAAGAAGGTAAGATCATTATTCCTACTCAATTTGATATTGTTAGTAGCTTTCATGAGGGGCTTGCAAGTATCGGAATCAGAGAAAGGTATGGCTATATAAATAAAAATGGCAACATAGTTATTTCTCCAAATTATTATTATGCTGGAAACTTTAACGAAGGTCTAGCGCCAGTTCGGAATAATACATATAAATTTTCTTATATTGATAAGAGTGGCAAAGAAATAATTCCTTATAAGTATGATGATGCCGATTCTTTTTCTGAAGGTCTTGCATCAGTATCAATCGGAAATAATTGGGGATATCCACGGGGATACATTGATAAAAGTGGTAAAATGGTGATTCAAGCTCAATTTACACATGCTCTGAATTTCAAGAATGGATTAGCACCTGTGATTACGACAGATTTCTGGGGATCTAAAAGTGGATACATTGATAGAGAAGGAAAATTCGTCTTTGATTCCAATTGAGATCGCTATATCTTAGACTTTTCGCAAAAATATATTGGTTTAGCTTTAGAAATATTTTTGATTTTTAAGCGATCATTTTTCTCTTGGATTGAGATGTGATCGCCTATTTTCTAGTAATAATTCATAAACTGAACAAGCGATTTTAAAATGGTATATGCAAGAATCTACAAGCGATCGCTCTATTCAGGAATATCACCGAAAAAATCTCTGTTGTGAAGTAAATGTGTAAAATAAAAGCCTTAATTTGCTTTGTCCTAATCGTGATTCTATATTTCTTTTTGGTTTGGATTAATGATGATGATTATTATCCTAAAATCCCGAATCTTGGTGAAGTTAGAAATATTCGTCTACGGCGAACCTTGGGAGAAAGAAAATATTGGTGCATTGATAACAAGGAAGATATTGCTCAAATCTTAGATTTTCTTAAGGAACAATCTAAAGAAAAATGGAAACGTTTTCCAGATGATAGACAATTTGTAACTGGTGACTATCCTTATTGGGCAGTTTTTGAAGGTTCACTACATAGTATTGGTTATGGAAGTGGTAAGCTTAGGATAAACGAATACGGCATGAAAAATGATGTATTCAAAGATTCAGGATATAAATCTATTTCCAAGCAAGATGAAGAGAGATTATTGGAGTTAACACGAGTTATAGGAGATAAAAAGTATAAACTTATAGATCCCAACTCTAATAGTGGTATTGGTTGTTCTTGAAATTCACTATTTCTGTATCTAGGCATACTAATTTAATCGCCTAGCCTGATCGCATAATCCTATAGTCTATTAACGAAAGACAACACACCGCTCTTTAAAATGGTTAGCCACCATGCTAAACTAAACCGTCATGCGAACGGACACCCTATTTTTCCAACTATTCCAAACCTTCCACACCCTACTATTCGAGCTAATTGATCGCCCGATCGCAGAAGCAGAAGGATACAAATTTAGCTCAGCCTAGATCAAAGAAAAAGCATTTCGGTTTGACGGGATCTTCATGCCCACCGCCAACGACAAACCCATTTTTTTAGCAGAAGTCCAATTTCAACTCAAAGAAGACTTCTACAGTGAATTTCTAGCGGAAATCTTCCTCTATCTCAACCAATATCGCCCGATCCAAGACTGGCAAGCCGTAGCCATATTCGCCAAACACAACAGCGAACCAACACCCGACAAATTCTGCCAAGACCTAATCAACTTAGGGCGAATTAAGCGCGTATATCTAGAAGACTTGCGGCAACAAACAAATTCCCATGCGATCGAGATTATTCAGCTAATTTTGGCATCAGAGAAAAAAGCACCAACCATAGCCAGAAAACTAGCTAAAAAAGTCGAACAAGAAACAAACACCGAACTGAGAGATAGCGTAGTAGAATTCATAGAAGCAGTACTAGTATATAAATTCCCAAAACTAAGTCGTCAAGAGGTTGAAGCCATGTTTAGTCACAGCGATCTAAAGAAGACCCGCGTTTACCAAGATGCAGTACTGGAGGGGCGACAAGAGGGTTTACAAATTGGCGAACAGCGCGGTTTACAAATTGGTGAACAGCGTGGCTTGGTAAAAGGTCAGTCGGCAATGTTACTACGCCAACTAACTCGCAAATTTGGCAAAATATCCCCCAGAATAAAATCTCAGATTCCTAAATTGTCTGTCGCACAGCTAGAAGATTTAGCCGAAGCAATCTTTGACTTGCAATCATCTGCCGATTTAAGCGCTTGGATAAAAAAACATCTGGCACGTTAAGAGACTGTCAAGCATTTTGTGTAAAGTCTAGAAGCTAGATGTGGAGACGATCCTCAAAGAGGATAGCAAATCGATTAAGGGCGGGTTTCCAATCGCGAATGGGCATTGTCCATTTCTTAGAAATATT
>NZ_SELU01000127.1:0-732 GCF_006861605.1 Pseudanabaena sp. UWO310
CACGAACCAGTCGAGTTGTCAATTTGTGAAGAAAATCATGACGAGCATCGCTAATTTCTGCATGAACTTTAGCGACTTTCAATCTTGCTTTGTGACGATTGTTAGAGCCTTTTTTCTTCCTGCTAAGCGCTTTCTGAGCTTTACGCAATTTACAGCGTTTAGCCTTGAAGGTTTTAGGATTAGCAATCTTTTCGCCATTACTCAAAGCCATCAGGCTAGTAATACCCAGATCTAAGCCAATTGACTCTTGAGATTCAGGCAATGGTGCAATTACAACATCTACCAACATTGAGACTGTCCACCGTCCAGAGGGCGAGAGCTTCACCGTAATGGTTGATGGCTCTGCACTTTCAGGAAGTTCACGACTCCATCGAACATCCAAAGGTTGAGTACATTTTGCTAAAAATACTTTGCTATCCTTCCATCTGAAAGCAGCCTTAGTAAATTCAGCGCTTCCGCCATGATGCTTTTTCTTGAAGTTAGGATATTTAGCCCTTCCTCCAAAGAATTTCGTAAAAGCGGATTGTAAATGTCTTAGCCCTTGCTGTAATGGCACACTGCTAACCTCATTAAGAAATTGCAAGTCCTCTTGCTTCTTCCAACTGGTTAGCATCGCGGAAGTTTCAACGTATCCAACTCGCTCTTGACGTTCATACCATGCTTCTGTCCTTGCGGCTAAAGCGCGGTTGTAAACTAATCGAGCGCAACCCATCGTTCTTCTAAGCAAGGTTT